>JACRCA010000006.1 GCA_016234425.1 Deltaproteobacteria bacterium
CGATGCTCCCTCCTTCATCACCCTCCCGCCCGGTTGATAAGTAATCATTCGTGACCTCAAAAGGTGAAGGGAGGCAAGATCAATTTTCGATTGCGGATTTCGGATTGCGGAAAAAAAATTCCCGAATATACTCCGAACTTATTCTTTCTCATTCTGAATTCCGCATCTGGGCAATCCCGTCTAGCAGGACGCCTTCCAGTAGCCCAGAATCAACCACCACCAACGTCGGCAAGTGAAAAATTTCCATCAGACGCAAAACGACCACTACCCCAGCAACAATCAAGTCTTCCCTACCTTTCTCCAGGCCGGGGACATCGCGCCGCTCCTGAATGGGGAGGGAACGAAGATGGTGGTAGATTTTCTCCAGAACCTGGCGGGGGATGCGGTGGCCATTGATTTTTTGGGGGTCATAAGTCCGGAGTCCCTGATCGATGGCCGCCAGAGTCGTCATGGTGCCTGCTGTACCCACAAGATCCGGGTGCAGGTCGTAAGCCTCCAAGCCTTCCTTTTGGAATTCTTCACGAATTTTTTTCAATATCCCTTCTGTATGCCGCTCCATGGATTCCAACTCCTGTGGACCCGGCGGATCATCCTGCAAAAATTTTTCGCTCAGGCCCACCGTTCCCAAACGGAGACTTTGGATTTTTATCGGTTCATTTCCTTCCACCCAGAGGATCTCGGTGGACCACCCCCCTATATCCGCGACCAGCTGGGTATGGACCCTTTTTTTTATGGACCAAAGTACCCCTTTAAGCATCAACCGGGCCTCTTCTTCTCCAGAGACCAGACGAAGGGACAAGCCAGTGCGCCTAAATACCCGCTCGATGAAGGCTCTTCCATTTATCGCCTCCCGCAGTACTCCCGTGGCCACAGCAAAAATGTTTTCCGCTCCTTCTTTCTGCAGCAAATCCGCGAAGGAGTGGAGCGTCTCCAGCGTCCTTTCCATGGCCTTCCCATCGAGCTCCCCTTCCGTGGAAAAATTCCCTCCCAGGCGGGTGATCCTTCTTTCTACCCGCAAGGGGCGAAAATCACGTTTTCCCATTCTTTCCGCTAAAAGGAGCCGGATAGTGTTCGAGCCAACGTCTAAAGAAGCATATCGAGACAAAGGCATGGAAGGGTTGGAGGATTCAGCTCTGGGGTAAGGTATACAGGAAATAAAGCTGGGGAAAATTCTCTCCCACGCTTTCCCAAAATTTGAGGACCATCTCCTGCAGGAGAAGTTCAAGAAGGGAAAACTTCTTCTTCTCCGGGTAGATCACCTCAGGTTCCCCTTTAATCCCGGCCATTTTAGCAGCCACGGCGATCGTGTCCTGGAGGTTGCCCAGTCCGTCCACCAACCCCAAGGCCTGGGCTTGATCCCCTGAGAAAATCCTTCCATCCGCCAACTCACGCACCTTCTCCAAAGGAAGCTTTCTTCCTTCGGCCACTGCGCGGATGAATTGCTCATGAACGCTATCGAGCACCCCTTGGAGCAGCTTCTTTTCTTCTTCCGTCATTTCCCGCAAGGGAGAAGCAATGTCCTTGTGCTTGCCGCTCTTGATTACCATCGAGCGTAAGCCGATCTTGCGAAGTAATTCTTCCACATTCAAACTCTCAACGATCACGCCAATGGAACCCGTGATGGATCCGGGGTTAGCCAGAATTTTGTCTGCGCCACAGGCAATATAGTAACCTCCCGAGGCTGCGACCGAGCCCATCGAGACCACGACCTTCTTCTCCCGCTGTACCTTCTTTATCTCCCCATGGATCTCTTGCGCTGGACCCACCCCTCCGCCCGGCGAGTCGATGCGCAGCACGATGGCCTTGACCTTATCATTTTTGCGGAATTTGATCAGCTTCTCGATGATGGGTTGGGGGTCAAGAATTACACCCTTAATCTCGATGACGGCAATCTTCTCATTCCCCCAGAGGCTTTCTTCTCGGCTGGAAAAATAAGACAGGACCAAGATGCTGATGAAGAAAAGGGTGAGCAAAACTCCGAAGACTAAAATTCCCACCAGTAAAGGGTGCTTTCTCATCTGCCGGTCATTGCTCCTGCGGGTGATTGGCTTCGCGCGCCCTCCTCTCCAAACCTTCCTTCAGCATGCGACCAAAGTCCGAAGTATCGTCGTCATAGGCGGCAGAAGCTTCCTTCCGAGCATGTGCCTGGTAACGGTCCACATCCTTGATACTCAGGCCGATTTTATGTTTCTTCGGGTCTACATTAATGACCACAGTTTGAATTTCATCTCCCGCCCTGACGACTTCTGTTGCTTTTTCCACTCTCTGGTGGCTGAGCTCGGAGATATGCACCAGCCCCTCGATTCCTGGTTCAATCTCCACAAAGGCGCCGAATTTCGTAACATTCGTTACCTTTCCTTTGACCAGCTGTCCCACTCTGAATCGGTGATGAACTTCATCCCAGGGGTTCTTCTGGATCTGTTTGATTCCCAGGGAGAATCGCTGGTTTTCCTTATCGATGTTCAAGACAATGGCTTGTACCTCTTGACCTTTTTTGAAAATCTCTGAAGGGTGCTTCAGGTGCTGAACCCAAGAGATGTCGGAGATGTGCACCAGACCATCGATCCCCTCGTCGATTCCTATAAAGATGCCGAAATCGGTAATGTTTTTAATCCGGCCCTGGATTTTGGTCCCCACCGGATAGCGCTCGGCAATCGTGTCCCAGGGGTTGGGGGTAGTCTGCTTTAAACCGAGGGAGATGCGCTTTGGCCCCCGATCTACATCCAGCACCATCACTTCAACTTCGTCTCCCGCGGATAAAATCTTAGAGGGATGCCTGACTCGCTTGGTCCAAGACATTTCCGAGACATGTACCAGGCCCTCCACCCCCTCTTGCAGCTGCACGAACGCCCCATAATCCGTGATGGATGTAACCTTTCCCTTCACCCGCGTTCCCACGGGAAATTTTTGCGCCGCATTCTCCCAAGGATCGGGAAGGGTTTGTTTCAGGCCTAACGCCACGCGCTGGTGCTCGCGGTCAAACTGTAAGACTTTAACCTTGATCTTTGAGCCAAGATTAAGGACTTCCGCAGGATGGTTGATTCTTCCCCAGCAAATATCCGTGATGTGCATCAACCCATCAATTCCCCCGAGGTCGATGAAGGCCCCGTAATCGGTAATGTTTTTGACGACCCCCTCGACGATCTGCCCTTCTTTCAGCGCTTGCAAGGTCCTCTGGCGCAATAGCTCCCGTTCCTTCTCCAACAGGATGCGTCGCGAAAGGACAACATTCCCGCGTCTGCGGTTGAGCTTGATAATCTTAAACTTGAAAGTGCTGCCGATGAGTTTCTCTAAATTGCGGAGGGGGTGGATGTCAATTTGCGAGCCCGGCAAGAAAGCCGGCACCCCGATATCCACAGTTAAGCCTCCCTTAATACGAGAGACAATCTTTCCTTCGATCACTTGGTCTTCGTTCCAGGCCCGGCTGATTTCTTCCCAGAATCTAAATTTATCCGCCTTCTCCTTGGAGAGAGTCACCATGCCAATTTCTGACTCTTTCCGCTCTACAAAAACATCGATAAAGTCACCCACCGAGCCGGTCGGAACACCATCTTTATTGAGAAATTCGCGCAAGGGCACTTGGCCCTCAGATTTGAACCCGATGTCTACGGTTACGAATTCTGGCCCGATATGGATCACCCGCCCGTGAACTACTTCTCCTTCCTGCACTTCGTGGAGACTTTCTTCGTAAAGTTCTTTGAAATTTTCTCCCTCCTCAGGTTTGGCCTTGACCTCATTGGGCTCTTCACTTGCTTCTGGCGGAGGACCATCCTCCATTCTCTCGCTAATCATCTCTTCCTCTTTTACGGACATGCAAAACCCCCTCAACACTTTTTCCCCCAATTCAAGTCACCCATTATATCATAATACCGAAAAACCACAATCAAAATCAAAAATTTTAAAGTGCCCGATAAAAATAATCAGGAGTCAGCCATCCCCTTTGGGCCTCAAACTTTCGAGCCCTTTTTGACAATTTGCCAAATTTTTTCTACGACTTCTTCGGGGGTCAAGCTCGTGGAATCGATGAATCGGGCATCCGCCGCCGGGCGGAGGGGCGCCAGATCCCGCAATGAATCTTGTTTATCTCTCTTTTTCATCTCCTTCTCGACTTCTGCAATTCTCAGGAAAAGGCCTTTAGCCCTCAATTCCTGGTGTCGCCGGCGGACCCGCTCGCTGCGGGCCGCATTCAGAAAAAATTTATATTTTGCCCGAGGAAAAACCACCGTACCGGTATCCCGACCTTCGGCCACAATCCCCCCCTTTTCTCCCATCTGCCTCTGCAGCCGCACCATCGCCTGGCGTACGGGACGTCTCATCGATACCTTCGACGCCATCCATCCGACCCGAGGTTCCCGAATCCTCTCGGTTATATCCTCTCCTTGACAGATCACTCGCTGTTTCGGCACATCTCCCTGGAAGGAAATTCTCAGCTTATTACACAAGCGTTCCAGAGCCAATTCATCTTCCGGAGGGATCCCTTCCATTAGGGCGCGCAGGGCCACCGCTCGATACATAGCTCCCGTGTCCAGGTAAAAATATTTCAACCGCTGGGCCAGCATCTTCCCCACTGTGCTCTTTCCCGCCCCGGCCGGCCCATCGATAGTAATGATTTCCCCTTTTTCTTTTTTCCTCGTCCGTCTTATGCGGTCAATGGCCAAGGCTAATCCATCGCCCGAAAATGGAAATTTCCTTTTTAAACTTCTTAGCTTATTCCAACTTAGAAAGCAATGGAATTTTTGGAAATGCGGAATTTTTCCTTGAAAAAAGAGGAAAAAAGGTTATGATAGAAGGGCTAACGCGTGGCTAATTATTTTCCCCGATGAGTTCCTTAGTCGATATCCACAATCGCAGAATCAATTACCTGCGTATCTCCATTACGGACCGCTGTAATCTCCGTTGTCATTATTGTATGCCCAAAGAAGGGGTCTCCCAGTTTGGCCATTCCGAGGTCCTCCGGTATGAAGAAATTCTGCGCTTGGCTGCTTTGGCGGTGAAGAAAGGCATCACCAAGATCCGCATCACCGGAGGAGAGCCATTGGTGCGCAGGGACGCTGTCCAGCTCATCCAACAACTCTCCAAACTCAGCGGCATACAAGACCTCTCCATGAGCACTAACGGCATTCTCCTGGCCGAATTCGCTCCCGCCCTTTTTCAGGCTGGCCTGAGGAGGGTGAATATCAGCATGGACTCCTTAAACGCGGTAAAGTACCGGCAGATTACCCGGGGGGGAGAACTCTCCCGAGTATGGGCTGGGATCGAAGCGGCCAAGCGTGCGGGCATTTCTCCCATCAAGATTAATATCGTGGCCATTGCCGGTTTCAATGACGGGGAAATCTGGGATTTTGCCCGCCTCACGATGAGTGAGCCATATCAAGTCCGTTTCATTGAATTCATGCCCATCGGGATTTCCAATGAATGGAGCCCGGAGCGCTGCCTTTCCACCGAGGAGAGCAAACGACGAATCGAAACTTTTCGCCCGCTCATCCCGTTGGGAAACCAAAAAAATGGCTATGATGGACCGGCGCGTCTCTTTAAATTCCCCGGAGCGGCTGGAGAGATTGGTTTTATTAGCCCCATCAGCGATCACTTCTGCGACTCCTGCAACCGCCTGCGGCTCACGGCCGATGGCAAACTGAGGACCTGCCTCTTTTCCGAAGAAGAGGTAGACGTAAAGCTACTTTTGCGTTCGGCCTGCAGCGATGACGATTTGGAGAAGAAGCTGGATGAGGCTATAGCGAGAAAACCACTCCGTCATGGGGTCGTCGGGGGGGTGATAAAAAGATGCCACCGGCCGATGGTGAAAATTGGAGGCTGAGGCAAGAAAGGGATGGGCCCACTTCCTGAATCATGAAATTCAAAGATTTCTTCCTTGCGGCACTCTCCGGCTTCCTTCTGATCCTTGCCTTTCCTACATTTGACCTCGAAGTTTTAGCCTGGGTGGCCTTCGTCCCTTGGCTATGGGCGGGGAGAAAGAAATCCCCTCCCCAAGCTGCATTCCTGGGCTTCGTTGCTGGGTTTACTTTCTTCACCGGACTCCTTTATTGGGTGTACGGCGTACTAACAGAATATGGCCACCTGCCTGGTCCAGTTAGCCTTTTTTTCCTGATCGTTCTCACAGCCTATCTGGCCCTCTATTTCTCCTCTTTTTCTTTTTTTTTGAGCTGGGCAGCCAGCAAAATTGACCTTCCCGAAACTCTTTTGGCCCCTCCCCTCTGGGTATCCTTAGAATACCTGCGGGGAATTCTTTTCTCTGGCTTCCCCTGGGGTCTTTTGGGTTATTCCCAGTTCTTAACCCTCCCGATGGTGCAGATTTCTGATATTACAGGAATCTATGGAGTTTCTTTCGTCGCTATGCTGGTTAATGTTTCCCTTTACCGATTTGCGGCCACTTTCATGGAGCGAGGGTGGAAGCCAGCGTTGAAGGAAGTCTTGGCTGCGGGGATCATCGTGACCCTGATGGGTTTCTATGGCCACTGGAGGCTCATAAATCTTGCGGAAAAGACGCAGACCGAAACCCCTTTTCGCGTTGCTCTGATTCAGGGCAATATTCGTCAGGAAATCAAGTGGGAACCCCAATTTCAGGAAGAAACCATAAGAATCTACTCAGAGTTGACCACTCAGACGAGCTGGCAGCGCCCAGATTTGATCATCTGGCCCGAGACAGCCACTCCTTTCTTTTTCCAGACCGCCAACCCCTGGCGGTCGCGCATCCTGGAACTGTCGCACAAGATGGGGGTCCCGATTCTCTTCGGAGCACCGGCTTTTGACCGCGAGGGTTCACGGCTAAATTATTTCAATAGCGCCTTCCTGATCTCTCCAGAGAAAAAAATCCTGGGCCGGTATGATAAAGTCCATCTTGTGCCTTTCGGGGAATATGCCCCTCTTTCTGGCCTTCTCGGGTTCACCCGGGATATTATTGGAGCCATTGGTGATTTCACCCCTGGAAAAGGGGTTCAGAATCTTGCTTTGCCTTGGGGACAATTCGGTGTGCTGATCTGTTATGAAGCAATCTTCCCGGACCTTACCCGGCAGTTCGTAGAGCAGGGGGCTCAATTCCTCGTCAATATCACCAACGATGCCTGGTTCGGGCGAACGGCTGCTCCTTACCAGCACCTCTCCATGGCCGTCGTGCGGGCAGTAGAGAACCGTACCCCCATGGCCCGGGCAGCAAATACCGGAATCTCGGCCATCATCGACTCCGGAGGGCGGGTGATCGTAGCAACAGACATCTTTACAAGGGAAGTTATTTTTGGTAATATATATTTAAAAGAGTGGCGAACCTTTTATGCTGAATTTGGGGATTTGTTCAGTTACGTGTGTTTAGGGTTCACCATATCCTATTTGATTTTTATTCGCTACAAGAGAGTCTACCATGTGGAATGAAGTACAAGATAAGATCTCGCACCTCGAAAGTAAAGTCCAGGCCCTCCGAGGTCATCTTTGACTTAGAGCCCAAAATCGCCCGCCTGCGGGAAATCGAAAAAGAAACTCTCAAACCGAATTTCTGGAACGATAACGAAAGCGCCCAAAAAATCCTCAAAGAGAGGACCGCGCTCAAGGCCGAGGTGGATTTCTGGGAAGATTTGAAGTCCGAGGTGGAGGAGACCAAGGGATACTTTGAGTTGGCCCGGGAAGAAAATGATGAAGAAACCTTGCGCGAAGTTCAGGCCAGAGTCGCCCGGTTGGAGCAGGAAATTCGGACTGCCGAGTTCAGACGCACACTCGGAGGGGAAAACGACTCAAACAACGCCATCGTCTCCATCCACTCTGGGGCCGGGGGCACCGAGGCTCAGGATTGGGCGGAGATGCTCCTGCGCATGTATCTCCGCTGGGGCGAGCGTAAAGGATTTCATAGCGAGATCATCGACTACTTACCCGGTGAGGAAGCAGGGATCAAAAGCGTGACCTTCACAGTCAACGGAGAGTATGCCTACGGCTATCTCAAAGCTGAATCTGGAATCCACCGTCTGGTGCGGATTTCTCCCTTCGACGCGGGCAAACGCCGCCACACTTCTTTCGCCTCGCTCTTTGTCTACCCGGAAGTCAAAGAAGAGATTGCCGTAGAGATTAACGAAGACGACCTGCGCATTGACACCTTTCGTTCCAGCGGGGCTGGCGGCCAACACGTTAACAAGACCGACTCCGCCGTGCGGATCACTCACCTGCCCACGGGCATCGTCGTCCAGTGCCAGAATGAGCGGTCCCAGCACAAAAACAAAGCCACGGCCATGAAAGTACTCAAAGCCCGTCTTTACGAGTTGAAAAGGAAGGAGCAGGAAGAGAAGATGGAGCAGTTACACAGCACAAAAAAGGAGATTGCCTGGGGAAGTCAGATTCGCTCCTACATCCTGCAACCATACCGATTGGTCAAAGACCACCGTACCAACCTGGAAGTCGGGAACGTGGATGCGGTCTTGGATGGAGAACTGGAGCCGTTCATCGAAGCCTACCTGTTACAGAAAACCAAATAAATCCCCCCTCGGCCCCGGCGCCAGCACCTGCTGGATTTTCTAAATAGGAAAGCAGACGCTTTACGACGGGAGAACCTATTCTTGGTTCTCCCGTCGTTTTTAAACCAACCATGAAAATGATTTCCCCCGAAGTCATCTCGCTGGTCTGGATGAAATTTTTTTCTAAGAAACCTGGAGGACAAAGAGATAAGGAAAAGATTGTTTCTTTGGCCGAAAATTGTTAATATGCCAGTCATGGAAGGGAAATATTTCCAGATCAGCTCTCTTACCAAGGAACGCGTGACCGAAGAGATCAAAGCTTTTTTGCGGGGGCAGCCGGATATTATTTTTGCCTATCTCCACGGCTCATTCCTCAAGGCGGATCGATTCCGGGATATCGATGTAGCCTTGTTCCTGAGAAACCCTGCTTCCTCGACGCTCCAGGCTGAGATCCGGTTGGAGACGGAACTGGCTAAAGTTATCAAGAAGTTTCCGGTGGAAATTAGGGTTTTGAACCATGCCCCCCTCTCTTTCCGTTACAACGTCATTAAAGATGGCTCTGTCATAGCTGTCCTCGATGACGCTCTTCGTTGCGACTTCGTGGAATCGACCCTGCGGGACTATTTCGATTTTGCTCCCTTTCGCAAACTATACCTCAAGGAGGCCCTGAGCTCTGGACTATAACCCTGACAAGGTGAGGAAGATCAGCTCTGAAGTTCTCGGGGCCCTGGCCAGGCTGGAGGACCTGAAGAGACTGCCAGAAAAGGAGTTTCTTGCCGATCCCCACAAGATCGGAAGCGCGAAGTATAACCTCATCGTGGCCATTGAAGGAGCGGTTGACCTCTGCAATCATATAATCGCTAAGAATGGACTCCGCACCCCTGAAGATTATGCGGATACTTTCCGGGTCATGGAAGAGAAAGGGGCCTTTGATTCTGAGTTCACTAACTCCTTGATCCAGATGGCCAGGTTCAGGAATCGACTGGTTCATATTTACTGGGAAATAGATGATGCAGAACTATTCAGAATTGTCCATACAAGGTTGCCGGATGTTCGCCGATTTCTGAAAGACTTCGGCAATTTCATAGGAATTAGTACGATCTGAGTCTAATTGGATCGTTTCCTTTTTTAGCCTCACGACCCATCCCCTAACCTTCTGGAGGGAATATGGAAAGGAGATCCCAGAGGGTGCCAATGTTCAAGTGCACAAAATCTTTTCTTTTCCCCTTGGGGATTCTTAAACCACTTCAAAGCCAAGATGTCATAGAACAATTGTCTCCTCCGTTCCCCCTTAAAACCTTAAGGAGATGATCCCATGACCGCAGAAAAATTTAAGCGTAAGCTCACGGCCATCCTGAGTGCGGATGTGAAAGGGTATAGCCGCCTTATGGGGGAAGATGAAGAGTGGACCCTCCGGACCCTGAACGCATACAAGGAGGTGATGGGGAGCCTCATCCAGCAGGATCGGGGCCGAGTAGTCGGTACTGCGGGAGACAGCGTGTTGGCGGAGTTTGCCAGCGTGGTGGATGCGGTGCAGTGTGGGGTGGAGATCCAGCAGGTGCTCAGGGCGAAGAACGCGATGCTGCCTGAGACCCGCCGGATGGAGTTTCGCATCGGGATAAATCTGGGGGATGTGATTGAGGAAGGGGATTCGATCTACGGGGATGGGGTGAACATTGCGGCCCGGTTGGAGGGTCTGGCCGAACCAGGGGGCATCTGCATCTCCGAGAGTGCCTACCAGCAGATCGAGAACAAGCTGCCGCTCCGATACGACTACCTGGGGGAGCACGCGGTGAAGAACATTGCCAAGCCGGTTCGCGTTTATAAGGCGCAGATAGAGCCGGAGGCTGCGGCTTCCAAGGGGGAAATGGATTTCCCGCTGCCCGACAAA
>JACRCA010000161.1 GCA_016234425.1 Deltaproteobacteria bacterium
AACGGCGCATGCTCCAAAAAGCCGGAGCTCCTGCCGTTAAAAAACCTCTTCCATGGCAGAACCCCGATGTCCTACACTGGCTAAAGGGGCTCCCCAAAATGCCTCAATTATGTGCAGTAAAATATTAACCAGAGGGGAAAAATATGGGATAATCCAGAAATGAAGGAGCTCTACTTCACATAATCCAGAGCTTCACATAACATGTTCATTTATTGATGGAAACTGGGGAGACTCCTCTTTCCAAGATTCTTCAGGGGATTTTAGAGTTGGTATAATAGGTTGGTCACTCCCAATGTTACCGCTGACCCCAAAGCGTGGGGGGAAACTGAGGAGGAGATGCAGTATGGGTAAAGGCGGACGATTCGGCAAGTACGGAGAACACAAGAGGTTCCAGCGATTGCGCCAGGGAAGGGAGCGGGCGATAAAAATGGCGAAAGACTTCCAGACAAGAGAGACTGCCCCAGAATTATTGCGCCGCAAGGGCAAGCGAGAATCGCGGAGCAATAAAGCTGGTACGATAGGAGAATCTCCTGCAGAATAGATGCGGCGCGCGATCGAGGATGATAGAGTTGGTTTCGTCGGCAGGGAATGCGTGCGGCCTCAAAGTAACGGCCACAAGGCCAACCGGCCGTAAGAGCCCCAGCTCACATTCTCTTGCCCAAGAGGACGGCCTGAATATTCTTGCGATATTGATTGACGAGCTGGAAAACAGGCTTGCTTAGAAGAACAACGGCCACCCTCTTCTCATTCTTCGATCGTCCGAAAGTGCACGATATCCGTGATATCTCCAACCCTTCCTTCTTCCCTGAAGACTGCCTGAAGGCGCATCCCCACCCGAATTTTAGCAGGATCTTTCTCCTCTAGGAAATGCCAGATGGTCGCATCGCCCCCATCGAGCAGAATATTGCCAGTGGCATAGGGAACTTCCCGTATTTTTCCGGTCATAGGATTGATCGTAGGGATATAAACGATGTCAAAAGAGACCAGTGACCCCTTGTCGCTCAGCTCTACCCAATCACCTGCCTCCACATGGCACAGAGCGCAAACGATGCGGGGAGGGAGCATGGTCCGGCCGCACTGGGGGCATTTATTGCCCACCAGCCGCTTATTTTCCTTGATCTCCTGCAAGAAGCGGCCCATGAAAGGGCCTGTGGAAAAACTGCAGGGAAGGACCAGGGTAAATGGCTTTTCGATCAGGTTGGGTTTCTGCTCCATGCTTTCTCCTTTTTGGCGCTTCTCATTCACTCAGGATGAGTACCGTATGTAACTGTCCGCAGGGCCCGCTCGTTCCATGGGCCAGAGCGCGCTGTACTCTGGGAACCTGACAATTACCGCCCTCACGGCGGATTTGTATAGCAGCCTCGATCACTCGGGCCATTCCAGCTACGACGGTTGGACATCCCACCAGAACTCCGCCCGAGGGATTCACCGGGATTTTTCCATCGATTTCTGTCATCCCCCCTTCTAAAAATTTTCCTCCCTCTCCTCGCGCACAGAGGCCAAGCCCCTCAGTCCAGAGGAGCTCCTGATAGGAATAAAAGGCCGAAACTTCCGCCACGTCTATCTCTTTTCTCGGGTCTTTGATCCCAGCCATCCGGTACGCCTTCTGAGAAGCGACGCTTAAGGATTGGCAATCCCAGAGTTCGCGGTCCCCCAGGAAGTAGGCATCATAGGCATTTCCCATTCCTACAATCCAGACGGACCTGTCCGTGAGCTTTCTGGCTTTCTCCTCCCGCGCCAGGATGAGGGCACAGGCTCCGTCAGTTACAGGATAAACGTCCAACTGTCGAATTGGGTCAGCGATCACAGGGGAGCGCATTACCTCATTCATGCCAATTTCCCGCCTTTTAGGAATAAAGGGATTACCCTTGGCATTCCGGTAACTTTTGACCACCACCCTGGCGCATTGTTCGGGGCTGATTCCATACCGGTCCATGTAGGCCCGCGCTTGCAGCGCTACTGCGGATAGATAATCTATCCCTAAAGGCCTTTGAAAGAAAGGGTCGAAGGCCAGATGGGTAACTAAATTGCGTGAGCCCGGTTGGGATTCCTTGCAATGGGAGACGACCAGAGTAACATCATAATGCCCGGAGAGGATTCCGGCACAGGCATAGAAGACCGCTTGCGCTCCATCCTGAGCTACCTTTTCTTCGCAGCGATGGTGAGCTCCGACTACATCGCCGATGGGCGCATCGGAAATGGTGCGGGCATCCCAAATATCATCCGAGGCAGTGATGGCGTTATCGATGCCCGTCCCGTCTTCAGTAAATTTAAGGCCGGTCTGCTCGCGCACCTTTTTTACGACCTCATACACCATCTCCTGAACCCGCTGGTGGGGTTTTATTTCATAGGTTGTCTGAGCCCAACCCACAATGCCTACGCGAGCGCTCATCCGGATGCCTCCTTTACTTATGGTTCAGGTTTGAAATAGAGAATATCCAAGATGCTCCCTTCACGCTCCTCTTTGAATACCGCCCGGAGGCGAAGGCCAGCTTTCAGGGTTGAGGATTCTGTCTCACCGATGAGATGGAGCATGTTTGTGTCCGCTCCATCTAATTTGATGAGCCCGATGGCCAAAGGAGCCGGCAGCGGATGGGTAGGCTCCGAGTAACGGATAACCGTGAAACTCTGGAGCGTGCCCGTTTTTCCCAACTCCACCCATTCCTTGAGCGAACTCAAGCATCGGCCGCATACAGATCGAGGTGGGAAGAGAACTTTCGCACACTGAGGGCAGCGCACCCCCAGGATTTTTTTATTATCCCGCAACTCAACAAAAAACCGAGATAAAAATTCTCCGGCAAAATAGCGGTAGGGAATCTCCAGCTTCCCCTGAACCTGATAGCACCATTCCTCTTTCACCTTTTCTTTAAACCTCCTTTCAAGCCCCAATCTCTTTGGTTAAAAGATGCAGAATGGTCCACAGAGTACCCCCGAAGGAGGAAGCCATGGCCCTCCTCACCTCCTTGGGGACCTGGTGTTCACCCGCATCTCCCCTTATCTGCAAAGCAGCCTCGGCCACCCGGATCATGGCTGTGGCCCCAATGGGGTTCGTGGAGACCACTCCTCCTGAGGGATTGATGGGAAATCTTCCGTCGATCTCTGTGGCTCCTTCTTCAACTAAATCGATGTTCTGGCCATGCTTGAGGAGCAGGAAATACTCCATCCATTCCAGCTCCCACCAGCTGGAGGGATCGTACATCTCAAAGACATCGATTTCTTCCAAGGGATTCTTGATTCCATTGCGCTGATAGAGCTTCCTGGCGGCCACTTCCATACTGGGGGTGATTTTTCTTGGGCCTCCCCGGTAGAAAGTTTCTTCCATATGCACCGTCACATGGTCTTTCATCCACACGGGCTTTTTGGTTATTTCTTTGGCTTTCTCCTCCGAGGACAGAACGAGGGCACAGGCTCCGTTCGATTCCGGGCACATATGCAAAAACCTCAGAGGATAAGCCAACATTCTGGACTTCATCACGTCGTCCACCGTGATCTTGATCTTCAGATGGGCAAATGGGTTCTTCAGGGCATTGTTGGCGGCCTTCACTCGCACGCGGGCTGCAGCCAATTCAGCACGCTGCCCAAACTCTCGAACCATCATCCCTGCCCGCACACCGCTGATCGCCCCCGTCATCAGGGCCCGGCCCCATAGGGGGTCGGCCATGGCTGTGATGCCGGTGGTGGTATGGCCTTCTTCTTGTTTTTCGAAGCCCACTGCCAGAACAGTTTCAAATAGGCCCGAGGCCACCAGGTGGTCGGCTGCGCAGACCAGCGTCCCTCCAGTTGTTCCTCCCGTGGTCAAGCGGAATCCGGATTTCAAAAAGGCCCCATCTCCATCCACGTGCCACATGTCTGGCTGGTGAATTCCCTCAAAAAGCTCCATGTTCCCGTGAACCACGCAGTCGATGTCCTTCATGGACAAAAGGGCATTCCCCAATGCCGCCCGCACCGCCTCATGCACCAGTTCCACCTGATTCACGTCCGGGCGGTGGGCTTTATGATAGGTCTGGCCAATGCCCACAATGGCCACGTTTCTCTTCCGGGACATATCCTCCTCCTCAGGTTGCTATCGGTATTGCAAAAAATAACCGCAGAGACCGCAGAGAATCTCTCTGCGACCTCTGTAGTTTCATATGTTCGCCGTCTTCTTGTAT
>JACRCA010000162.1 GCA_016234425.1 Deltaproteobacteria bacterium
GGATTGATATTCCTGAAGGAGTGATGGAGAAACTCCTTCTTTGGAGGCCTACTCCGCTGCATCGGGCATATGCCCTTGAAAAGGCCCTGGGAACACCAGCAAGGATTTATTATAAGAATGAAGGCGTAAGCCCTCCAGGAAGCCATAAACCAAATACTGCCATTGCCCAGGCCTATTATAACAAAGTCTTTGGGATCAAACGGATGACCACAGAGACGGGCGCGGGCCAATGGGGAAGCGCGCTCAGTTTTGCCTGCTGCCTCTTCGGTCTGGAATGCAAGGTCTATATGGTGAGGATCAGTTACGACCAAAAACCTTATCGCCGTATGATGATGAACACCTGGGGGGCGAATTGTATTCCTAGCCCGAGTAAAGACACCAATGCAGGAAGGAAGATTCTCGAAGAAAGCCCAGATTCTCCAGGAAGCCTTGGAATTGCGATCAGCGAGGCCATTGAAGATGCTGTGACTTCCAAGGATACTCGATACTCTCTGGGCAGCGTTTTAAACCATGTCTTGATGCACCAAACGATTATTGGCCTTGAGGCCAAGAAACAATTAGAGAAATTCGGAGAGAAGAAGGTCGATGTGGTGACGGGTTGCGCAGGTGGTGGAAGTAACTTTTCTGGTCTTGCATTTCCTTTCGTTTTGGATAAGATCAACGGCGCTGATATCACCATCGTCCCTGCAGAGCCAACCTCCTGCCCCACAATGACCCGAGCTCCCTTTCTCTATGACTTCGGTGATACGGCTGCCACAACACCCCTACTTCCTATGTTTAGCCTCGGACATGCCTTCATCCCACCTCCCATCCATGCTGGAGGCTTGCGGTATCACGGTATGGCTCCTCTCGTGAGCCAATTGATTATTGAGGGTCTGATCGAGCCACGAGCTTACAATCAATTAGAGGCCTATGCCGCCGCTGTCCAATGGGCAAGAGTTGAAGGAGCCATCTCAGCTCCCGAAACCAGTCACGCCATCTGTACAGTAATTGAGGAAGCGAAGAAGGCAAAGGAGGAGGGAAAAGAGAAGGTCATCCTTCTCAACTGGAGTGGCCATGGCTTAATGGATCTTGGTGGCTATGACTCCTATTTCAGCGGAAAACTCATCGACTACCCATTACCAGAGGAAGAGATGAAAAAATCCCTCAAGGCCCTTGAAGGATTGCCAAAACCTCCGAAGATGAAGAAGGGCAAACCTGTTTAATATGAATTGAAACCTACGGGCCTATGGGCCCGTAGGTTTTTTTATTGGATGAGCTTGTGCTAAAAAACTCAAATGCTCAAAGAAAATGATGAATTAATTATCCGCTGTCCCCAGTTAGGGGGTGAAGTTCCATTTCGATATTGTCGAACGATCAATGAAGACCTTCCCTGCCGAAGGATTATCATCTGTTGGGAGTTCAGAATAGAGATATCAAAATACTTGAGCGAAAATTATTCGATCGATCAAATTCAGCGTGCTTTGGCACCTCCAACCAAGTCGAGGCTCGAGACGATTCTCGAGCTTGCCGAAAAAGCTAAAAAAATTAAAGAGGAAGAAGGGTGATGGGATGCTGATCTCTCAAAGATTGGCAAATATCAAACCTTCTAGAGTGAGGCGGATCTTTGACCTCGCCTGGCAGTGGAGCGAGCCATTCAGCAGAACCTCTTCATCATCCCAGGCAGTGTTTTCTCAAAAAGAAATACCCACGTCATGATTTCCTTCGTAGCATCAGAAGAGATGCTCTTAAGGGGAATTGAGGTCCTCAACCGAATCGGTTAAAATTAAAATAGTATGATGTTAATAAGTCATTGTAATCCATAGACAGAGGAAGAGATTGTTTCGAATTTCCCCTGTCTGCTGCAGGCAGGGATTTCGCCTGCCTTCGCCGAAGCGGCTACGCGCAGGCAGGTGCTTCGAATTTGGGTAATAAAGAAGGCAGTGAGTGATGTTGGATAAAGAAGAAAGAGTTCTTCTTGGTAACGAAGCGATTGCAAGAGGAGTGGTAGAAAGCGGATGTCACTTTTTTGCGGCCTATCCCGGAACTCCCAGCTCAGAAATCCTCCCTGCTGTGGTCCGATTCAAAAAGGAGAATAACCTGGACATTTACATCGAGTGGTCCACCAATGAAAAGGTGGCTTTCGAAAACGCATTAGTGGCCTCGTACACAGGGAAGCGAGCTGCAGTAGCCATGAAACAGGTGGGATTGAATGTGGCCACTGATCCACTGATGAGTGCTGCCTATATCGGAACAGTGGGAGGTTTTGTGATCATCAGTTGCGACGATCCGGGGCCTTATTCTTCCCAGACCGAGCAAGACACTCGCTTTATGGCTATGTTTGCAAAGGTTCCGGTTTTCGATCCGGCAGATCCAAAAGAAGCCCAGAAGATGTTACCCATTGCCTTTGAACTTTCTGAAAAATACCAGATTCCCGTCATTCTCCGTCCGGTATTGAGGGTTTCTCACGCCCAGCAAACCATCACGTTCAATCCCATTCCCAGAATTGAAAGGAAGGCCAACTTCCCACGGAATCCCCAGCGATGGAGCGCAACCCCTCGATTCCGATTCATTCTCCATAAGCAACTCAACATTAAGCTCCAAAAAATTGCA
>JACRCA010000157.1 GCA_016234425.1 Deltaproteobacteria bacterium
ACCAGGTTGACTTCTATCTTTCTAAGGGACTTTTCCTTGATAGCGTTCATTGGGATCGTGACGTCCAAAGAACCTTCGGTAATGCCTTCAGGCTGAAGAGCCTTCCAAAACGGATAAACCTTCACTATTTTCTCTTCAGATTTATAAGGGATTGGCTTCCCAGCCTCATCCAAGTATTCGAGAGTGACCGCCTGGATGTCCAGGACATCTTTCGATTTATTGGTGATCTTGATCCTCCCCTTGAGGCTCGGCGTCTCGACGATCTCTTTAGAAGCTATGTTTACGGTCATGACGACCTTAAGGTCGCTAAACTCCACAAGAAAAGCCGGTCCCTTAACCTCAGCCTTCGGTGGAACCAAATTCTTAGTGATTTGCTCTTGTGTGGGAGCCTCCACCTTCCGCTCCGCACAACCAAAAAACCCAATGACCATACTTAAAGCTAAAAATATGAAGATCTTTGTGAAATGCATACCCTGTCCCCCTTTCTTGGTTAGTGGTTAGTAGAAATATCAGGCCTTTAGATCCAGCCCCCCCGTTCCCATTTTTGGCCAGCTTTTGGTAGATTCTGGCAAGAGTCCATTCGAGGATCCATAAAAAAACCCGCCAAGAAGTTGTTTAGAGTTCTTTACGGGTTTCTATGTACAAAAAAGGACTCTTGGCAACTAGATTTAATAATTTTTATATGCTATTGTCTGCTCAATGTCAAGAGAAATCGTTAAAACCGTTAATCTTCAAATCTTCAACTCAGAATGTGTGAAAAAATTTGCCTTTAACAAACGCGTAGCATTGAAAGTTAAGTTCAAATTTCAAAATCATTCAGTCAGCGGTCCTAGAATCATGAAGATGGCATGTTGACCTCGATGAAACAACCAGGCATCGCCTCGAATCCTTAGGATTATCGGAAAGTTCGGTCCCCGCTGACTTCAATTTTCTAGTTAAAATGCGGACTGGGCCCATAGGGGCCTCCAGCACAGGCGTATTCCCTGTTGAATGTTTTAAGTCAGGCGAGCCCACAGCACTTGATTTACATTTGAAATGTTGTATTGTGGAGCAAGATTTAGCACTCACGATTACAGGAAGTAATCAATACCAAAATTGAGAGTGTCTGCAACATAAATCCTGACTTTCACAATTTACTATTTCCTCTGAACCCCTGGCCCCCCTCCACCCCAATTTTTATTTTGGAATAAAGCTCATTCCTTCGTTTAGTTTATAGATGAAACCTACCAGGAGCTGGCAGGTGGACTCGAGGTCTTTTAAGGAGAGGACTTCAGTGGGCGTATGCATGTAGCGTAAGGGAACACACAGCAAACCAGTGGCCACACCCTTGCGCGATAGCTGGATGACGTTGGCATCTGTTCCCGTGGCTCGCGGGGCACCAAAAATTTGCACGGCCATTTTCATTTTTTTAGCCGTTCTTACCAGAAGGTCATAAACCAGGGGGTTAATATTCGCGCCGCGGGCGATGATCGGCCCAGCTCCGAGCTTATATTCACCGACCCGCTTTTTTTCCGCATCGGGATAATCGCTGGCATGCCCCACCTCAACGGCGATGCCCACGTCTGGCTGAATTTGATATGCGCTGGTCGTCGCTCCCCGAAGGCCAAGTTCCTCCTGGACCGTGGAGACGCCGTAAACCGTGCAGCGGGGGCGTTCTCTTTTTTCCCCGATCCGCCGCAGCACGTCGGCCACTACAAAGCTTCCTACCTTGTCATCGAATCCCCGAGAAACTACCCGATCTCCGGAGAGTTTTTCCAAACCACCAGCAAAGGTTACGGGGTTACCGATTTTGACCAATCTTTCTGCTTCCTTCTTGTTCTTGGCCCCGATGTCGATGAACTGGTTATGAATCTGGACCACCTTCTCCCGATCTTTTTGTTCGAGCAGGTGGATCGGTTTCCGTCCGATAATGCCCATCAGGGGCCCCTTCTGGGAATGGATCCATACACGCTTACCTGGCAGGAGTTGATCATCCACTCCACCGATCGGGGCAAAATAAAGAAACCCATTTTCGTCGATGTACTTCACCATGAAGCCGACTTCATCGCAATGGCCGGCGAGCATGACAGTGAGCGGGTCCTTTCCGCGACCCTTGATCAAGCCAGAAGTATTTCCCAGAACATCGGTCTGCACCTCATCGACGTAATGTTGAATATATTCCCGGAAGACCTTCTGCGCGGGTTGCTCATATCCTGAAGGGCTGGGGACTTCCGAAAGTTGTTTTAAAAATTCAAGAGAATCTGGACGCATCGATTCCTCCTCTGCATTCATCGGTGGGATAAAATTCTAGGCTTTTCCTGTTGGATAATTAGAATATCTCATCCTATCGCTCTGATCAAGATCTGAAAAGAGTCCAAGGGGTCAAGGGTTCTAGGGGGCCAGGGAGATTCAGAGATTCAATGAGAGGGGAGAGTGAAACTTAAAGGAGGGCAAACCCTCAAGGGATTGTGGTTTAAAATTTTTATTGGTATATTAGGGCATCATTCATGAAAATTTGGTGGAGCTCGATTTCCTTGGAAAAGAAAGCGCAAGTTTTGCCGTGCAAAAATTTGTAATCCATGGAAATGAAGCCTGCGTCCAGGGAGCCATTGCCGCAGGGTGCCGGTTTTTTGCGGGATATCCCATCACCCCAGCTTCGGAGATCACCGAGCTCATGGCTCGTCTACTCCCGCAGCATCGGGGAGTTTTCCTGCAGATGGAGGACGAGATCGCTTCCATCTGTGCCGCTCTGGGGGCGGCCTGGGGTGGCGCCAAAGCCTGCACAGCCACTTCGGGCCCCGGGTTCACTTTAAAGCAGGAAGGAATCGGTTGGGCCGCAGAGACGGACACTCCCATTGTGGTCATCGACGTCATGCGCGGAGGCCCTTCCACCGGCCAACCCACTTCATCGTCGCAGCAAGATGTGATGCAGGCCAAGTATGGCTCTCACGGGGATTACGAAGTGATTGTCCTGACCCCGTCGAGTGTTCAGGAAGCTTTTGACCTGACCGTGAAGGCCTTTAACCTTGCGGAAATCTACCGCAACCCGGTCATCCTTCTTTCTGACGAAATTATCGGACATACCCGGGAGAAAATTCGGATTCCTGAACGGGTAGAGGTCGTGCCCCGCAGAAGGCCGGAGAGTTCCCCGAAGGATTACATCCCTTTTCGGCCCAATGCCCAAGGATTCCTGAACGGGATGCCCGCTTTCAACCAGGGCTACGGAGTCTTAGTGGATGGACAGCTCCACGATGAATTCGGGGTTCGAGCGGGCCACAAGCCAGATGTGGCGGCGAAGCTGGTGGAACGAATTTGCCGGAAAATCACGGATCATGCGCCTGAGCTTGTCGATGTAGAGGAATGGTTGCTCGAGGATGCGGAGGTGGCGGTTGTGGCCTATGGGAGCCCGGCAAGGCCCGCGCTGCGGGCGGTGAAAGAGGCTCGCTCGGCCGGGTTGAAAGCTGGGTATTTAAAAATACGCACCCTCTGGCCATTCCCGGAAAATGTGATAGATAAACTTTGCTCGCAAGTAAGAAAGATTGTCTTCCCCGAGATGAATATGGGAAAGATTGTGCGGGAAGTTGAAAGGGTGGCGGCAGGAAGAGTGCAGGTGGTCTCTTTGCCCAAATTAGGGGGCGAGATGCACACACCCTGGGAAATACTAAAAGCCATGAGCAATGACTGATGATCAATGGCCAATAATCAATGATAATTGATAACTGATAATTGTTTTTTATGAATCCTTTGGCGGAAAAATATTTGCGCAAAGCCGCACTGCCTTTAATCTTCTGCGCAGGTTGTGGCGATGGGACGGTCTTGAATGTCTTTCTGCGGGCTATCGAGGAGATGGGTATTTTTGATGAATTGGCCTTGGTGGGCGGGATTGGTTGTTCAGGCTGGCTGCCCACGTATCTCCGGACTGATGTACTGCATGTCCTCCATGGCCGAGCCATTCCTTTTGCCAGCGGGTTGAAGTTGACAGATCCCCGGAGAAAGGTTGTAGTTTTTACTGGAGATGGAGATTGCGTGGGAATCGGCGGGAATCATTTTATTCATGGGGCCAGGCGGAATATCGACCTGACCGTAATTATGATGAACAATGGGATTTACGGGATGACCGGAGGGCAGATGGCCCCTACCACTCCACTCCAGGGCCGCACCCAAACTTCCCCCTATGGCAACATTGAGTTTCCTTTTGATGTCTGCGATCTGGCGCGGGCGGCGGGAGCGACGTACGTGGCTCGCTGGACCACTGCCCATCCGAAGCAACTCTTGCAGGCCATCATCGAAGGAATCTCTCATTCAGGATTTTCTTTCATCGAGGTGCTCTCCCAGTGCCCCACCCAGGCTGGAAGATATATAGAAGGAACCAGCGACCCAGGTGAGCTTTTGGCCCTTTTTAAAAAAAGGGCGATCCCAGTCGATCAGGCAAAGAACATGCCTCCATCTGATCTGGAAGGGAAGATCATCGTCGGCAAATTACATCATTCCTTAGGGAAAAAGGAGTTCAGCAAGGCCCTTTATGAGAGTTTCCCGGAAGAGTAAAAGAGCATTTACCGTTATCATTGATGGAGAATATTGCAAGGGCTGCAATCTTTGCCTCCAGGTATGTCCTAAAAAGGTTTTTTCCAGGGGAGAAAAGCGCAGCCGGGAAGGCTACCGGATGCCAGATGTTTCCCAGGAAGGGCAATGTTCAGGCTGTCTTCTGTGTGAAATGACCTGCCCAGATTTGGCCTTATCGGTTGGGGAAATGAAAACATGAGAAGGGAAATTCGCATTGCCGGATTCGGAGGGCAGGGAGTCGTAACCATGGGCACAATCCTGGCCGTCGCTGCGGGCATCTATGAAGATCTGGAAGTGGCTCAGACCCAAAGCTATGGGCCGGAGGCTCGGGGCGGCGCCTGCCGCGCTGACCTGGTCATCAGCGACGAACCCATCGATTATACCAAACCTTTAGCTCTGGACATTTTCATTGCCCTCTCGCCAGCTGGGATAGAAAGATACTGGTCTGAGGTTCAGGAAGGAAAGACAGTGGTACTGGTGGATAAGACGCTTATTCCTGATGCTCCAAAACATTCTCCTCAAGTTTTGGCCATTGAGGCGACCCGAATTGCTGAAGAAGAATTCCAGGACCGGGTAGTAGCCAACATGGTCATGCTGGGGCTCTTGTCTGCCCGCACGAGCTGGGTCAGCTTAAAAGCTCTGGAAGAGGCCTTAAAGGGACGGATTCCAGAAAGAGCCCTGGAGATCAGCAAAGCTGCCCTGAGACGAGGATTCGAATTAGGATCGAAACTAAAGGCTGAAGAAAACAAACCATGTAAGAAGAAGAATGATAATCAGGAGTGAGCTTTTTAAAAAATCCACGGCCTGGGCCAATTCAGAGGAGGGGGCTAATCTTTATTGGGGATCGAAGTGAAATCTCTCTTTTATCGGCCTTAAAAATCATATTTTGAGGAGGTTTGGATGGGCATTCGTATGGAGAAAGAGTACTGGGAAAGCATTCGCAAGCAGAAGCCAAAAGTTTTTATCTTTGGAGAAAAGGTTGAGAATGTGATCGACCATCCCTTAATCAAAGGATCAGCAAGTGGGGCCGCGTTAACTTTTCGTTATGCCGACGACCCCAAGTATCAAGATCTCTTTACTATCCACTCGCCCCTATTAAATGAACGAGTCAACCGGTATGTCTCGATTCACAATACGATCGAAGACTTGATGGACAAGGTAAAACTCATCCGGTTTGTGGCCCAAAAAACCGGGGAGTGTGCTCAACGCTGCATGGGTTGGGATGCCCTGAATGCCCTCTACAGCGTGACCTATGAGACCGACCAGAAATACGGGACCCCGTATCATGAACGATTCAGAAAATTCCTGACCTGGGTGCAAAAGAACGATATCATGGTCCATGGAACCATGACCGATCCCCGGGGAGATCGAAGCTTGAAGCCCGCCCAGCAGAAAGATCCAGACCTCTATTTGCGGATTGTGGAGAAGCGGAAAGATGGGATCGTCGTCCGGGGAGCAAAAGCCCATCAGGGAGGCATTCTGAACCACGAGGAATTTATTGCCATGCCCTCGGTCTCCCTGCGGCCGGAGGATAAAGACTATGCTGTGTCCTTTGCTTTACCCGTGGACACGGAAGGGATTACTTACGTATTCGGAAGACATTCCATGGATGACCGGCTGCTGGAAGGAACTCAATTTGACATGGGAAACGTCCATTTCGGCCGCTATGCTATGTGGGTTTTCTTTGATGATGTTTTTGTTCCTTGGGAACGAGTGTTCCTCTGTGGGGAGACGGAATTCGCTAGTCTAATTGTAGAACGTTTTGCCGGATTGCACCGCCAGAATTATGGAGCCTGTTCGGCGGGAGGGATGGATGTCCTCATCGGGGCTACCGCTCTGATCGCGGAATACAATGGGATTGCCAATGCATCGCACGTGAGAGATAAGATCTTAGAAATGTGTGCTCTGAACGAGACGATGTACCAGGGCTCACTGGCGTGTTCTTCCCAGGGGGAGATGACCCCCTCTGGCGTTTGCGTCATGAACAAACTCTTGGCTTACGTTACGAAGTACAACGTAACCCGGTTTCCTTATGAAATTGCTCGGCTGGCACAAGACATCTGTGGTGGCATTATCGGCACCATGCCTTCGGAAAAGGACTTTCGCCATCCGGAAGTGGGAAAGAAACTTCAGAAGTATTTAAAGGGGGTGGATCATGTACCCACAGAATTCCGCATGCGGATCATCCGCCTGATTGAGCGCATGACCTGTGGAAGGACCCTTCTGGTTTGCATGCACGGGGCCGGGTCTCCTTTTGCCAATAAAATGATGATTGGAAGATACACGGATATGGAAGAGAAGAAGAACTTGGCCAAGGAGATCGCCGGAATCGAATGATCGAAAGTTTTTGAGGTTATGGGCCGGTTGGGAAGGCCCGAGGAGGTCGCCTCGGTGGTTGTTTTTCTGGCGTCCGATGAGGCGAGTTATATCACTGGCGCCGTTATCGATGTCAATGGTGGTCGTTTCATGATGTAAAAGGGACGTGGTCAAGTTCCTATTCTTTGAAAAAGATAGAAAGGAGGACGAGACGATGAGGAAGGGAGGGCAGAAGAAAGAGGCTGGATGGCCGAAGAGAGGTTTATTTTCTTTATTTCTGACTTTTTTTCTGTTGATCTTTATTACACCGCCCGGTGGGTCAGCTGAAAAAACTTATCCCGATCGGCCAATAAACCTGGTAGTGCCTTATGCGCCAGGTGGGGCCGCAGATTTAGGCAGCAAGGTGGTTGCCGAGAGAATCGCAGAATTTTTGGGGCAGCCAATTATCAGCCAATATAAACCAGGAGGAGGAGGTTCTCTGGGTGCTGCTCTTGTGGCCAAAGCAAAGCCGGATGGATATACGCTTCTCGTCGGAAGTTCAACCCCTCTGGTTTTATCCCCCATCGTGAAAAAACTTGATTACAAATTAGATGATTTCATTCCCATCGGTATTTATGGAATTACGCCCATCTGGCTGGCGGTGAAAGCCGATGCCCGATGGAAAACTCTTAAGGACTTCGTCGATGAAGCAAAGAAATCCCCGGGTAAATTGACGGTAGGTTCCTACGGAAAACTCACGGCGGCTCATTTTGTGATTGAGATGCTTAGCAAGCAGGCGGGCATCCAACTAACCCATGTGCCGTATAAGGCTACTCCCGAAGCATTGACGGCAGTTTTAGGAGGGCATGCGGATGGAGCTTTCGTTACAGGGGCAGGAGGTCTTTTAGAATCAGGATCCGTAAGAATATTGGCTGCAGCTGCGGAGCAAAGATTGGAAGGCGTTCCTGATGTGCCCACCTTTAAAGAATCCGGATATCCGATCGTATTGAGTGCAACCTACTCCTTATGTTTTCCTAAAGGGACGCCCAAAGAAAGTGTTGATAAGCTGCATAATGCCCAGAAAAAAGCTTTTGAACGCTATGCGAAGGAAATCAGAGAAGGAATGAGGAAGGTTGAAGTTTGGGCGCAATTCCTAAGTCCCGAAGAGACCATCAAGCAATGGAAAAAAGAGTACGATTTGATCTATAGAATAGCTGAAGAATTGGGGGTGCTAGCCAAATAACCATGATTTCCCAGAAGGGGGCGATCTTGTTCCTTCGCCCCCTGAAAGATATATCTTGATTAGCCGGCGAAGGCCTTTTCCTTTTGGCAAGCGACCGAAATATGTGTATGTTGGGCTTCCTCCCGCGAGTTTATCCGCAACATGGAGATTTTAGAATCGGCTGAGATTCCCTGTTATGAATGGCCAGAGCAAACCGCGAGGATCGCCAGCTTGGTTTCCCGATACGCCGAGTTTCGCTCTCCCTACCGGAGCAGGTAAGGAATTTCCACGTAGAGCGCTTTCTCCGGGCACTCAATCTCGCAGGGGAGGCAGAACCAGCAGGTGCGTAGCCCGAAAGGTACCCCGCAGTTCAAGCAGCGTTCGGCCTCGGCCATCGCCTCTTCCCGCGAGTATCCCAGGGCCACTTCCTGGAATCCTTTCCTTTGCGAGAGTGGCAGAGAAGGCAGGAGCAGCCGCAAGCGGGGTTTGGCCTGGGAAAGGTCGGCGGCAAATTGTAATTCATAGGGACTTCCATTTCGGCGGCCGTAGTATAGATCTTCTCCTTGCAGGAACCGTTGGATGGACAAAGCCGCTTCCTTCCCCTGAGACATTGCCTCCACGATCGTTTTGGAGCCACCAACGAAATCTCCCGCAGAGAAGATTTTGGGATTCCCGGTTTGCAGGGTGAAGGGATCACAGAGGACCCCCGCAGATCGATGCCAGGAAGGATCTAATAGCTCCATTTCCGGTTTCTGCCCGATGGCCACGATGACCATGTCTGCGGGAAAGTCCATGGTGGTTTTTTCATCATAGTTGGGGCGGAAGACGCCCTGGGAATCAAGTGCGGAAACACATTTCTTAAAGCTAACCCCGACCAATTTTTTCCCTTCCAGGCGAAATCTCTGCGGCCCCCAACCGTTCTGAATATGGACCCCTTCTTCCTCCGCTTCCCGAACATTCCATGAAAAAGCCGGCATCTCTTCTCGTTTCTCCAAACTAACAACACAGACCTTTTTTGCTCCCAGGCGAAGAGCAGTTTGAGCTGCGTCCACGGCTGCATTCCCACCCCCAATGACCACCACCCTTTCCCCCATCCTTGGAGGATTTTTCTTCCGCACCCTTTTCATGAACTCTAAGACTTGGAAGGCCCCAGGAGTATCTTCACCGGGACTGTTTAGTCTCATCTGCTCCCAGGCTCCCAGAGTCAGTAGAATGGCATCGAACTCTTTTTCTAATTCCTCCAGATCCATATCTTTTCCCAAGGTGCGATTCCCCATAAATTTAATGGACATATTCTGAAGGTAACTTAGATCTCTTTCCAAAACCTCTTGGGGGAGGCGAAACTCTGGGATGGCCCAGCGCATAAGACCTCCTGGTGAAGGTTCTTGGTCATATAGAGTTACCTGGAAGCCCCAAAAACGCAGGTAATAGGCCGCGGTCAGGCCAGCCGGCCCACCGCCGATGATGGCTACTTTTTGAGGAAGTTCTTGGGCCACCACGGGATTCCATGGCTTTCCGTCATGGTCGCTGAGAAAGCGCTTCAAGTCACGGATGGCCACCGGCTGCTCATCGATCTTTACCCGATTGCAGGCCGCCTCGCAGGGCCGGGAGCATACCCGCCCCAGGATGCCCGCAAAAGGAACGGCCTCGCGCACGATCTCCAAGCCTTTTTCCGTCTTCCCTTGCACCAGCATAAGGATATACCCCTGACAATTCATTCCGATGGGACAGGCCTGGCGGCAAGGGGAAAGCTGTAAGCGCAGGTTGTCCAGGACGCATACCTCCACGCATCTACCACAGGCATGGCATTTTTTCTTGTCGATGCGAATGTTATCACTCAGGCTGGTGAGTATATTGATATCCATCATTCCCTCCTATCGCATTCTGGTTAAGGGGCGATGAGAGACTTGGATTTCTTCCGGGTCTGAACCCCTTTTAAGCATGATATGCTTGAGCCACTTGGAATCATCTTTTTGGGGATAATCGGAGCGATAATGCCAGAAGCCCCAGCGACTCTCCTGGCGTTCCAAAGAGGCGGTGGCTGAAAGTCTGGCACAGAGAATAATGTTCTCTACCTCGAGCATTTTGAAAAGATCGTGAATGCTGCGGATGGGAACTTTCTCCCGGATCTCTTTCTGGAATCGCTCCATCCACCACAGGGCCATTTTCAGCTTGTATTCATTCTTGGGAGGGGTCACATAGTCATCGATCAAGCGGCGCACTTTGTACTCAAACTCCTCGATGGAAACCTGCCCATCTTTCTGGTCCATCCGTTGCCGCAGGTCTCTTTTTAAATCCTCCAGGTTCTCAGGATCAGACGTCCCTAAGGTATTCCTCTGTCCCCATTCTGTGGCCTCTTCAGCGGCAATCTCACCAAAAACAAAGGCCCCGCTCAGATGTCCCCGGGCAACCAGGGATACATCGCCGGCAGCGTAAAGTCCGGGCAGAGTACTGGTAGCTTTCTCATCGACGAAGATTCCTGTCAGACCATGACCTCCACAGAGATAGAACTCTGTAGGCCAGAGCTCGATGTCGCCAGTACGGAAATTAATTCCCCTTCCGGCAAAGAATCTTTCCTGCACCGGTCGCTCTGTCGAAAAAAGAATATCTTCGATCTCTTTGATCTTGGCCTCGGGCAGGTGTTTCATGCTCACGCGCATCGGACCCAGATCCTTCCGGTACTCTAAGGCAATCGATTGCAGCGAGGGATGACTGTCCTCAAAATGCACATCCATAGCATTCAGCAGATGGGCTCCTCGGGTTAGGGTAATGTATAAAAGAGGAGCATTGATATCTTTGATGATGTAATAATTCAACGTGTATTCAAAACCGGTAACCTGAGCTCCCGCCCGGAAGGCCATGCCGTACCCATCCCCGGTATTGCCGGGAAAATCATAGACCCCATAAAGATAGCCGCTGTTGGGAAGGCCAAAGCGAGCCGTACCCCCACAGGTAAGGATCACTGCTTTGGCATGGCAAACAATCAGTTCTCCTGTACGGATGTTGATCCCCACAGCCCCGGCCACCCGGCCTTCTTCCACGATCAACTGGAGTCCCATCACCCGGTTGAAGACCTGGCAGCCCAAGCCAAGCACCCTTTTAGCCAGGATCGTTTTCAGTTCCGGTTCTTTCATGGCTAAACAGAATTTCCCCCTGGGATGGACCTGGAGAAGCTCGTAGTTTCCTTCCTTGTCTCTGGGGAAAAAAATTCCCCACCCTTCAAGTTTCTTCATCATGGGGTAGCTGCGCCTGGCCATGAGGTAGTTCACGGGTTCATCCATGATCCCGCCACAGGCGAGCCCGTTGGACTCGACATACAGCTCAGGGGTGGTGACTCCAGGAACGGCCACGATGTTTAGCGCATCCATTCCCCGCGCAATGCAACCACTGTAAAGGATGTGTCCCTTCTCAAAAATAACCACCCTCTGCGAGGGGTTCACCTCTTTGGCCCGGATTGCGGCCATGGCCCCAGCGCTCCCCCCGCCAATAATCAGAATATCCGCATAGACATGAGACTCTCTAAACTCCATAGAATCCTCCCCCCACTGCGCCTCATGAATTTTTCGTTTTTTAATACGATACTCTGAGTTCCGAGTCAAGTTTATTCAGCCAATGATCGTCGATCACTTTGATTTCTATCCATACTCCAGGGAAGAGGGCTGGGATAAGCTAAAAAGATTTCCAAGATTCGAGGATTCAAGGGCCAGGTCAATGCCTGGGGAAATTTCTGGGGCTTTCAGCGATAAAGAGGATCGGTGGGTATTTGGGGGAAAGAGAAATCGTCGGTTGACCAAGAAGGTGTTTTATGTTAAAGGAAATCTGTTATTGAATTTCTTGGGTGATTGATCTAAGCAGGAGGGAACTATGCCGAAGCGCATCATCCAAAATCTGGAAGAATTAAAGAAGATGGTCGGACAGGAAGTGGGAGTGAGTGACTGGCATGCGGTGACGCAGGGGGCGATTAATATGTTCGCCGACGCCACGCTCGATCATCAGTGGATTCACGTCGAACCCGAGCGGGCGAAGCGGGAATCTCCTTTCGGCGGGCCGATCGCCCATGGATATTACACGTTAAGCTTAGCGCCCTACCTGTTGGCCAATATCATGGATGTTAAGGAGAAAAGGATGGGGGTGAACTATGGGCTGAATAAGCTGAGGTTCACGGCGCCGGTTCCCATTCCTTCTCGAATAAGATTGCGAGCCACCCTGGCGCAAATCGAAGAGATTAAGGGAGGCGTGCAGGCCACTTTCAATTTAAATTTCGAAGTGGAGGGTAAAGAGAAGCCAGCTTGCGTGGCTGAAGCCATCTACCGCTACTACGCCTGAACATTCGGGTCGATCCATCTAATTGGAAATACATGGGGGGATAGTTTACGGAAACGCTCGGCCAGTATTTGCGGCGGGAGAGGGAATCCCGCAGCGTTTCCCTGGAGGAAGTATCCAGGTGCACGCGCATCAGTCGCCCATACCTGGAAGCCTTGGAGAATGACAATTTCCGTTTCTTCTCCAAGCGGGAATTCGTTCTGGGATTCTTAAAAGGGTATGCCCGGCATCTGGGCTTGGATCCCGAAGAAGTTTTGCAGCGCTACCGCGTTCAATCCGAGCTGGACAACCGCAAAGAAACCTTCCAGCAGTTACCCTTGTTCTCTCCCCCTGTCCCTCTCGCGGAAGAGATTGCCCAAGCAGAGCCCGTCCCCCAAAGACTGCCGCCCTTTAAAGACAGGAGACGTTCCCGTCGCAGCATTTTTGTGCAGGTGGCTATTGTGCTTGCGGCCTTAAGCCTTTCTTTTTATCTGCACCATCTCATGAAACAAGCGGAAGATCCAAGAAAATCACCGGGAGTTAAAGGCGCTTTTTCCCGGGGAGGTGAAGAAAAAAGTTTAGACGAAAAAGGCAGGAATTTTAGCTCTAAAGCTAAAGAAAGGACGGAAATGTTGCCTCGGGAAGCTCAAGGCTCGGCAGGCAAACATGGCTACCTGGAAAGCCAGAAAGTCAGAGTGATTGGTAACCGGAGGCAAAAATCCTACTCCCTTCCGGGCATGAAGGATTACGACAGAGTTGAGTCTCCTCACCGGGTAGAATTCAATTCTGAAGAGGAAGCGGTAAAAGCGGGATATCACAAAGCCCCAGAGGGAAATGCCAAATGATAGAGGGGTTTTAAGAAATGTTGGGGTTGAATGGTTTGGGAAAAATTTTAATTTTTTTTGGCTTAGTCCTCGCCGTCCTCGGAGTGCTTCTTCTTTTGCTGCCCAAAATTCCATGGCTGGGAAGGTTGCCGGGGGATGTCATTTTTCGTAAGGGAAATTTAACGATTTATTTCCCCTGGGTTACCTGCCTCCTCGTTAGCATTTTCCTCACGCTGCTTTTGGCCCTTTTCCGGAAGTGAAAGGTTGCAAAAAAACAATAAATCGTTCCATGATTGTGTCAGCTTTGCCACAATTTTTTCTGGCCTAAAATTTTGGGAAACGGATCTCTCGGATGATAGAGAAAACCGTGGTTTAAAACCCCGTCTATTAAGGTGCTTAAGGCGCTGATATAAATTCCCTAAAAAAATTCGACGATTTTAATTTCCTGGCATTAAAATTGCTAAATTGGGGTTAAACTACGAAAGCCGGATAAGGAGCCGAAATAATGTTATTCCAGACTACGGTTTTGCATAAAGTCAGCTGCTCTGGAATCGGTTTGCATAGTGGAATACCATGCAAATTAACCGTCCATCCTGCCGCCCCCGATCGGGGGATTTTTTTTGTCCGCCAAGATCTGCCGAAGAAAGTAAAGATTAGAGCGCACATCGATAACGTGGTCGAGTCCACTCTGGCAACCACCCTGGGCCAGGAGGGGGTGAAAGTTTCGACCGTAGAGCACCTTATGGCAGCTTTCGCGGGATTGGGAATCGATAATGCTGAGGTGGAACTGGATGGCCCAGAAGTGCCCATCATGGATGGAAGCTCAGAGCCCTTTCATAGACTTCTGAAAAAAGCCGGCATTCGGATTCAGGGTAAAGTCAAGAAATTTGTGATCATCAAACGGCCTGTCACCGTGGCCGATGGGGATCGACAGGCGATGCTCTTACCCAGCAATGACTTCAAAATTTCTTACACCATTGATTTTCGGCATCCTCTCATTTCTAACCAGTACTACCTCATCCAGATTTCCAACGGAAACTTCGAAAGAGAAATTTGCCCGGCACGGACTTTTGGATTTCTAAAAGATTACGAAATGTTAAAAGCCAGGGGGTTTGCCCGCGGAGGGTCGCTGGAAAACGCCGTAGTGATCGACCAAAACAAAGTAATCAATGAAGGAGGGCTGCGATTCTCAGACGAATTTGTCCGGCATAAAATCTTGGATTCGATGGGAGACCTCTGGTTGCTGGGCGCGCAGGTGATCGGCCATTTTATCGGGTATAAATCCGGTCACACTCTTAACCATAAGTTAATCCACAGACTTCTTGCCCACAAGGATTGGTGGGAACTTCTTGAATTTTCGAGTGAGGAAGAGTTCCGCAAACTGCAGATAACCCCTCCCACCCACGATTTTTTAAGCTGAAGGCCTTTAGGATCATTCTGGCCAGGAAGGTTTGGCATCTTCCAGGGGAATTCTCCCCTTTCCAGGCATGGTCTTTTATAATTCCAGGCAAATCCAAATCATCATTGCCTTTTTCTGCTTTGTCGTTTAAGATATTTAAGTCCCTCGAGAAGGCCTCAAGAAGGGAGAGCGCGAAAAGAGGGGGAAGTCTGGGTGAACCCTAAGAAGATAGGGGAGCAGGAGAAGAGCAAAGAGCAGAGACGCCGTCGGCGGGAAATGATCATTATCTTCGCCCTCCTGGGTCTGATCGGGCTTTTCTTCTACTTTCAGACGCATGTTTCCAAATGGGGCGATCAGATTCCTATCGCCAGCAATATTCTGGTCATCTCCCTGATCGGCCTGAACATCCTTCTTCTCCTCCTTTTGGTTTTCCTCATCCTGCGCAATGTAGTGAAGCTGGTCTTTGAAAGAAAGAGGAGGGTCTTAGGGTCGAAGCTTAGGATCAAACTGGTATTGGCCTTCATCGCCCTTTCCCTTGTGCCCACCATCCTTCTCTTCTTCATCTCCACTCAGTTCATCACCAGCAGCATCGAAACTTGGTTCAACATTCAAGTGGAAGGGTCGTTGCAGGAATCTCTGGTGGTGGCCCAGCTTTATTACCAAAATACTTCCAACAGCGCCCTCCATTATGGCCGGCAGATCAGTCAAGGGTTAATGCAGCGGGGGTCGATGGATAAATACGACCAGGCTCTGCTCTCCGATTTTCTAAGAACCAAGCGGGCGGAATACAACCTGGGAGCTGTGGAGATTATCTCCAAGCAAGAGGGGATGCCCCTCGTCGTATACGGGCCCAATCTTCCTTCAGTGAGCCTTCCTCCCTTAGAGTCGAAGATTCTCCAGGAAACCTTCCGGGGCAAGGAGACCACCAAGATCCAATCGTTGGGGCAAGGGGATCTTATCCGCGGGCTTGTGCCCATTTTTTCTCCCCAGAACCCGCGGGAGGTCAGCGCAGTATTGGTGGTGAATTATTTTATACCCCAAAGTTTAGTCTCTCGAGTTACGGAAATTTCCACTGCCTTCGAAGAGTATAAGCAGCAGAGGATGCTCAAGAATCCCATAAAATTCAGCTACCTGATTACCCTCTCGCTTGTTACCCTATTGATTATTTTTTCAGCGACCTGGTTCGGCCTTTACCTGGCTAAAGGAATCACCGAGCCGATCCAGAAGCTGGCCGAGGGGACGCAGAAGATCATCAAGGGGAACCTGGATTTCCAGATCGGTAAAACTTCTGAGGATGAGTTCGGGACTCTCGTGGATTCTTTTAACCAAATGACCAAGGATTTGAAGGGCAGCAAAAGCCAGGTGGAGAAGGCTCATGCGGAGTTAAGCAGAAGCAACATCGAGTTAGAACAGAGGCGGCGGTATATGGAAATTGTCCTGCGAGATGTAGGCGCAGGGGTCATCTCCATCGATGCCGAAGGGAAGATCCGGACGATCAATAAATCTGCTGAGAAAATCCTGGGCATCCACCCGGAGAAGGTGCTGGGGAAAGCCTATCATGAGGTCCTTAGGCCCGAGCACCTGGGGTTGGCGGAAGAGCTGGTCAAGGCGGTTGATCAGGCGGAGAATCATTCCATCACTCGGGAGATGAAGCTCAGTATTCGCCACGAGACCCTCACCCTGCTGGTGAAAGTTGCCCTCCTGCGCGATGAGGATAATCACTACTTGGGTCTGGTGGTTGTTTTGGACGATCTGACTCAGTTGCAGAAAGCTCAACGGGTGGCCGCCTGGCGCGAAGTGGCTCGCCGGATTGCCCACGAGATCAAGAATCCTTTGACGCCCATCCAGCTTTCCGCCCAGCGCCTGCGCAAACGATACCTGAGCCAGTTTGCCCAAGATGGGGCGGTCTTCGATGATTCCACCAAAACCATCATCACCCAAGTGGAGGAATTGAAAAACCTGGTCAATGAATTCTCCAACTTCGCCCGTATGCCGGCGGCCACTCCGGCCCTGAATAATCTGAACGAGATTATCCGGGAGGCCATGGTGCTATATGAAGAGGGGCATAAGCAGATTCGCTTCTCCTTCGATCCCGATGAGAGAATCCCTGTTTTCAATCTGGATAAAGAGCAGATGAAAAGGGTGGTAGTAAACCTGCTGGAGAATGCCGTGGCCGCCGTGGACGCGGTAGCTGGAGAATCCCGAGACGGGCAGATTAGCGTGGAGACTCGGTTCGACCCGTTAATGAACATGGCTCGGGTGGAAGTGGCGGACAATGGATGCGGCGTATCCCTCGAAGATAAGCCTTTGCTTTTCGAGCCCTACTTTTCCACCAAAGCCTCAGGCACTGGCCTGGGTTTAGCCATCGTGAATACGATCATCTCCGATCACGGGGGTTACATTCGGGTGAAAGATAATGTTCCTCGAGGAACCCGGTTTATCATCGAGTTACCCATCAAGAAATGAACCGCGGATAAGGAAGCGGGAATCATTCGCATGGCGAAGCAAATCTTAGTGGTGGATGACGAAGAACGCATTCGGCAGTCGTTGCATGGCATCCTCAAAGATGAAGGATATGAGGTGCTAGAGGCCAAGGATGGGGTCCAGGCCTTAAAACAGATTGAGAGTGATCCGCCTGATTTGGTGCTTTTGGACATCTGGATGCCAGGAATGGACGGGATGGAGGTCTTGGAGCGGATCAAAGGCCCAACCCCCAACCTTCCGGTAATCATGATCTCCGGTCATGCCAACATCGAGTTAGCGGTAAAAGCCACGAAGTTAGGAGCCTACGATTTCGTCGAGAAACCCCTATCCCTGGAGAAAGTCCTCCTGACGGTAAACAATGCTCTGTCCTTTTCCAAGCTGGAGCAAGAGAACCGGGCCTTGCGGCAGCAGATCCAGGGGAAGTATGAGATGGTGGGAGATTCACCGGAAATCCAGCACCTCAAAGAGCAAATCAAGATCGTAGCTCCGACGAACGGATGGGTACTTATCACTGGAGAGAACGGCACGGGGAAAGAGTTAGTGGCCCGGGAGATTCACCAACTGAGTCTGAGGGCCGATAAGCCTTTTGTAGAGGTCAACTGTGCGGCTATCCCCGAGGAGCTGATCGAGAGCGAACTCTTCGGCCATGAAAAGGGTTCTTTCACCGGCGCCCTGAGCAAGCGGAGGGGAAAGTTTGATTTAGCCAATGAAGGCACTATCTTCCTGGATGAAATTGCTGACATGAGCTTCAAGACTCAGGCCAAAATCCTGCGTATCCTCCAGGAGCAGAAATTCGAGCGGGTGGGTGGGGCGGAGATGACCTTCGTAGATGTGCGGGTGATCGCCGCCACCAACCGTAACCTCCAGGAAGAGATGCAGAAGGGTCGGTTTCGCGAAGATCTTTACTACCGGCTGAATGTCATTCCTTTGGCGGTTCCGCCGCTGAGGGAACGAAAAACCGACATCCCCATTTTAGTGGAGCATTTCATCGCCGACTTCTGCCTGGAAAATCATAAAGAGTTGAAAAGAATCTCGCCGGAAGCCATGGACCTGCTGATCTCCTATCTCTGGCCAGGAAATGTGCGAGAATTGAAGAACGTGGTCGAGCGCATGGTAATCATGACCCGCGGCGGTATGATTGAAGCCAAGGACGTTCCCGACCCCGTGCGGGAGCAGCGCAGGGCCCAGCCGGAGTTCTCTTTTTTGGAGTATAATTTGCTGAAGGATGCCCGGAGAGAATTTGAAAAGCGGTTCATCAGGAAAAAGCTCCTGGAGAATGGAGAGAACATTTCCAAGACCGCCGAGGTCATCGGGATCGAGCGGAGCAACCTGCATCGGAAGATCAAGAGTTATGGCATCGAGTTCAAAAAGGAGGCTTAAAAAAGCCAGGTGGAAACATGAAGCCTGAGGTTCTGGTGACCAGAAAAATTCTCGAAAGACCTTTGAACCTGCTTAAAGAAAAGGCCGAGGTAACCGTACATTTAGAAGACCGGGCGATGACCCCGGAGGAAATAGTCGCCCAGCTTCCGGCAAAAATCGCTTTGCTTTCCATGGGGGGAGATCCGATTTCGGCCAAGATCCTGGAATCGGGGAAGAGTTTGAAAATCGTGGCCAATTATGCCGTTGGCTTTAACAACATCGATTTGGGCACGGCGACCTGTTTGCAGATCGCCGTGACAAACACTCCCGATGTGCTTACGGATACGACGGCGGACCTCACCTTGGCCTTGATCTTGGGAGTTGCCCGGCGCATAGCCGAGTGTGACCGCTTCGTGCGGGCGGGCCGATGGAAAGAGTGGAAGCCTGCTCTTCTTCTGGGGAGCGATGTCCATGGCAAAACCCTGGGAATTATCGGGCTGGGGAGGATTGGATCAGCCGTCGCCCAGCGAGCTTTGGGTTTCAACATGAAAGTTCTATACACCGATGTTCGGCCAGCCGATCGAAGCATGGAAGAGCGGTGCCGAGCTAAATTTGTTTCCTGGGAAGAACTCCTCACGGAATCGGACTTCGTCACGTTGCATGTCCCTTTGACTCCTGAGACGACCCACCTGATTGGCCAAGAAGAGTTGCGCATGATGAAGAGGAGTGCCTTCCTGATCAACGCTTCCCGGGGACCGGTGGTGGAAGAGAAAGCTCTGGTCGAAGCCTTAAGGTCAGGGATAATCGCCGGGGCGGGGCTCGACGTTTTCGAGGATGAGCCGCGGGTAAATCCCGAACTCCTTCACCTGGAGAATATTTTGCTTCTTCCCCACATTGGCAGCGCCACCTTCGAGACGAGGGAAAAGATGGGCCTCGTCGCGGTAAATAACATACTCGCAGTCCTCCGGGGAGAGATCCCCCCCAACATCCTCAACCCTGAGATTTACCGGAAGTAAAACAGCCCCAGAGCCCACAGAGTTCCCAGAGTAAGAAAAACAAAGATCAGCGAAAGATATAAGAAAACCCTGATCGGCCTATTGAGGTTCGATTTTTGTTTTTCCTTTCTTCG
>JACRCA010000022.1 GCA_016234425.1 Deltaproteobacteria bacterium
ACCACAATGAATTCAACTTAAAATTTTCTATCATTTAACCATCCCCAGTATGGCCCCCCCAACTTTTTGAAGCCGATAACTCGCCTCAGCCGTTAGCCCTTCAAACTGGGCTGCCCTGGTATAAGCGTTCACTACATGGAACATGGTATCTCCCATTTCCTGGTTCCGTCCCGATTCAACCGGATCTCTTTCCTTCTCCCCAGCTGTAAGTGTTTATCAAAATTCTCAATTTTGAGGAGGGAGAGGGGCTAATATGGAGCCGCATCTGATTCTGAAAAAAGAGCATTTTTGGTTGAATCCATTGTTTATTTTGGGATATTTTATTCCCATTGGCTAATTCCATTTCAGGAAAACAGAATTAAATGGGATTCGGATATACTCCCCGTATTCCAGGGGGCGAAAAATCTTACGAGAAGCAGGATTGATTTAGAGCCCATAGGAGGATGATCCTTTTTTATGATAAGGGTCAATGAAAAACTGATAATGATGGTCGTGCCCTTCTGGATGGACTTGGGCACGAGTATTTTTTATTTAGCAGCCCCCCTGGTGGTCATTGAGCTCGGGGGCAATCCGGTTGAACTTGGGCTTATCGGAACGATTACCGCCTCAGTCCACATGGTTCTGGCCAACCTTGTGGGTCGCCTTTCAGACCGGTTAGGAAGGCGCGTGCTTATTGTTACCGGTCCCCTCATCTTTGGCACCTCGTGCGTCCTGATGACCCAAACCGGAGAAGTCAAGGGTGTCCTGGCTCTCGCTGCCCTCAATGGTATAAGCCTGGCCATTTTCTGGCCGCCTTTCCAGGCGTGGATTGCTGACTTGCAGGCCGGTGCGCATCTGGCCCGCAACATCGGAAGCTTTAATATGTCCTGGACTGCCTCTCATCTTATCGGTCCCACGTTGTCGGGATTTCTCTTCGGCCTTCATCCCCGCCTTCCCTTCTTGGTCGCTGCGGTTCTTTCTTTTCTGCTCTTCTTTCTTATGCGAGCATCCGTGAACGACAGGAGCCCTCAACCTGAAAAAGGAAGAGAGCCTTTTCCCTTGGAAGGCGAAGAATCAGACGGCCGAAGGAACTTTCTATACGCTATATGGGTAGCCAACTTTGCTTCTTGGTTTATTCTCGGAAACGTCCGATTTCAATTTCCCAAACTTGCCCGGGAACTGGCCATAGGCTCCCACATGATTGGATTGCTCATCAGCTGCATTGGCCTGTCCCAATTCCTTGGGTTTTTCTTGCTGCGGGGAAGCGACGGTTGGCACTTCAAAAAATCTTACCTCCTGGGAGCCCAGCTTATAGCCGCATCAGCGCTGCTATTGATTTTTTCCTTTAGTAAGCAACTGATCTTTGCCTCCGCCTTCCTCATGATTGGCCTATGCTCCAGCCTCACCTACTACTCCAGCCTGTACTATGCGGTCCGTCTCCTAAAGAAAAAGGGGAAGGGGACTGGCTTGCATGAATCCATCTTGGGAAGCGGTGTTGTATTAGGACCGATTCTCGGCGGGGTTGTCGCCCATTCTGCTGGCCTGCGAGCCCCTTATCTGCTCAGCCTGGCAATCTTGGTGGGGGCGGTTGCGACTGAATTAGGTCTTACCAAGAGAAGGAGCATATAAAGGGTGAACGAGGCATTGGGGGTAGGCTTGCGGAGATTGTAGGATTCAAGAAAGGGTAGCTATGAAAGAAAAAGGGATTAATCACGCGCAGGCGCATGACTAACCCCCTAATTTTATGTGGTGCCGAGACCCAGAATCGAACTGGGGACACGCGGATTTTCAGTCCGCTGCTCTACCGACTGAGCTATCTCGGCCCCTTTCCGGTAAGTAAAAGAATTCTATAATTCTCTTCTCCAGGGAGTCAAGTATTTTTTGGGGAGCGGCTATTCCTCCCTAACAACCATGGTGCCGGCAATCGCATCATGCCAGGAACGCTTGCTGGCAGTGAAGCCCACCCAGAAAAAACCCAGGAAAAATGGAATAGCTGAAAGGGCGTAGCCCAGTGTCCGGGTTAAGGCGCGGGAAAAAGAGACGGGTTGGCCATCGATCTGGACGACCCTTAGCCCAAAGATCATCTTACCGATGGTCTGCCCCCAGGCGGCGTGGAAAAAAGAGAAGTAGCCCAAAACCAGGACGACCCCCAGGGGCAACAGAATTGGAAGAACGAGGCGAGCCTTTTGCAGGAAGAAGATTTCTCGTCCTCCTTTAGCCCCCAATTCCACGGCTAAAAAACCCACTACCAGAAAGATCGCCAGGGTAAAGAGGAGAATAAGATGGTCGATGGCAAAAGCCACGGACCTGATCCAAAAGCCTCCTCGTGACGGCCACTCCCAGGTTTCGGTCTGCATCTCTTCCCCGGGGGGCACTTCAGCAGAAGGGGTATCTGACAATAAAAATCCCGGATCATCTCTTAGGGGACCGGAATCTATGACCACACGCGGGCCTTTCCCCTCCCTCGGGCTTTCTTTTTTTTTCGTACCTTTGGGACCGGAGGGCTTATGGCCTTGGTCTTCGGAGGGGACGGGCTCCTGCTCATAAAAATTTTTTAGCAATTGTCGGAGAGAGGACAGATCCTGACCGCAGTTCGGACAGGCATTCATATCATCGGGAACTTGGGCGAGGCAGCGTTTACACTTCATCTCGATTCCTTTGCCAGAGTCTTGGGAGAATTATAGAATTGGAGAGGGGTGGAGGCAAGAAAAATTTTGAGTTTATCCATGTCCCTGCCTTGCCTCGCTGGGCATTTTCCAGTATAATGCCCGCAAAAAGGACGGGAACCCGATCATTCATAAGAGGGGGAACTTTTGGGGTTCGCATGCGGGATCATCGGTTTGCCCAACGCCGGAAAATCGACCATTTTCAACGCTCTCAGCACGGCCAGGGCCGAAGTGGCCAATTACCCTTTTTGCACCATCAACCCCAACCAGGGAATCGTTCCCGTCCCCGATGAGCGTCTGCAAAAGCTCGCCCAGCTCCTTCATCCTGAAAAGGTCACGCCCACAGTCCTGGAGTTCTGGGATATTGCCGGCCTGGTTAAAGGAGCCAGCCAGGGTGAGGGGCTGGGCAATCGTTTCCTCAGTCACATACGCAACGTTGACGCCATAGCCCACGTAGTGCGTTGTTTCGAAGCTGAAAATGTCGTGCACATATACGGGTCCCTGGACCCCAGGAGGGACATCGAAATCGTCCAGACCGAGTTGATCCTGGCCGACCTGCAAACTGTGGAGAAGCGCCTGAGCAAAGCAACCCATCAGGCGAAAGTGGGAGATAAAAAATCATCTTCCGAAATTCCCTTGTGGCAGCAAGTTCAGGCGCGGCTGGCCGCAGGGCACCCAGCTGCAGGTCTGGCCGCATCCGAGGAGGAGCGAAAAGTTCTCCAGTCGCTGGAATTGCTCACGGCCAAGCCTATGCTTTACGTGGCCAACGTCAGCGAAAAAGAATTGCAGCAGCGCCGGTGGATTTCCCAGGTGGAAGAACTGGCCGCCGCTGAGAACGCTCCTGTGGTTGTGATTTGCGGCGATCTGGAGGCTGAGATGGCTGAGCTGCCCGAAGCCGAGCGGGTAGAATTCCTGCGGGAGATGGGCCTGGTCGAATCAGGTCTGCACCAGCTCATCCGGGTCGGGTATCAACTGCTCCATCTGGTCACTTTCTACACAACTGTAGGCCCGGAGCTACGCGCCTGGACTGTTCCCAGTGGAACTCGCGTGCCGCAAGCCGCTGGGAAGATTCAC
>JACRCA010000159.1 GCA_016234425.1 Deltaproteobacteria bacterium
AAAGAAGATGGAAGCATAAATTAGATCCAAAGTCCAAATCCCGCCATGGCGGGACAAAATCCAAAATGACAATGTAAAATCCAAAATTAAAAATTCGCAATCTATAAAGATGGGGAGAAAAAATTTTTAGAATTAGTCTCAAGGAGAAGGGTCGCCCTTCGGAAGAGGAGCTCCCTAGGGAGAAGGAGGCATTCCCTTCGATGATCAAATTGCTGGAATTAGAGGAGATGGAGCGCCGTCATAGAAGAGGGGAAGACCCCTTTGACCTGGCCATCGAAAAGTGGGTCCGCATTCGGGAGTTTCTCCTGGAAAAAGCGGACCCGGCGCGGTTTAAGCAAGCATTTGATTGTGGCTCGACCAAGATCATCTTCTGCCTCGATTACAAGAACCATTGCTCCTTGTGCCCCTTGGAAGGCGTATGCTTCGACAGTCAGAGTCTTTATTACCAAGTCATGCGACATCTCCAGGTATACTCCCTGGCCGGAGCGCTCCTCCCCCGGGCTCCCCTTATTGAGCTGCTCGAGGCTTACATTCAAAATTTGCGTTCCCGGCGCGATGAATGGCTGAAAAAGAGCCATTGAGTGGGTTTTAATGGACGATAAACTTCCCCTCGTAGATGTAATTCATGATCAGAGTTGTCGCCAGGGCAGTGACCTCGATTAGCTTACGGGATTGGCGGTGAGGGCTGAGGTTGAGGTTGAGTTCTTTGGCCCGGGCGATGAGCTTGCCAATCAAGGGCTCCACGGAGGAACCCCTTTCCCCTGTCCAGTGAGAGATCATCTCCACCAGGGGGGTTCGGTTCTTTTCGATGAACCCCGCGGCAGATATTCTTTTTTCTCCCTTTCCATTAGTGTTGAAAATCTCCCTTAGCACGTCATCCACATAGCCCTGAGCTCTTTCACGGTATCGTTCCTCGCTTTTATTGTAATACTCGAGAAGGGTTAAATTGAGGCCTTCAATGGGACGGATCAACTCCCCGTCCGTAACAGGGGGTCTCCGCGGCCCGATTTTCTTCATCAGCAGGTCCACAAACTTGAGTTTCTTCAAGGCCCCCCAGTTCTTGTACCTTCTCCGCCAGTTAGACCTGGGGGTGAGCCAGACAGCAAATGTCTCAGCGAAGTCTTCATCAGGGTGCTTTTGGGCGTAGATTCGCCCGGCGTACTGGCCCACCTGTTGGTAGAGGTGCTTGACAAAATCTTTGGAGCGGGGATTGGGGTAAAAGTAATCGCGATAAGGTTCACTAAAGCGACCAAAAGTATTTTGCCATTCCTGCGACTGGTAGAGGCGATAGGCGTAGTTAATGGCATGCCCGGCCTCGTGGCGCAGCGTCATCATAAGTTCGTGCTCATCTTCCAGGTCCCCGTTCATCTCATCTTCAATCCTGGAAAGAGCAGGGTCCGCATAGTAAAAAGGGAGGCCAACCACAGGAACCCTATTGGGACAGCCCCATGTATCCGTGAGATAGAACTTTGGCTTAAAGCCGATTCCTTTTCGGCTGAGCTCTGAGTAAAGCCGCTTAATTAATTTTTCCAGAAAAGTCCCCTCTATCCTCAGGTTCAGCTCGCTGAGAGGTTTATTCATCTCCATCAACTTTGTTTCCCAGTTATTCAAGATTTCCTTGGCTTCTGCCATTGGCACCATTTCCTTCCGGGTGGAATGGATATAAAAACTAACGGTAATGATTAAGATTTTTGAGGAAGGCTGGTGAAATTGGGTGAATCTTCGAAGATTCCGTTTCCTTTTCTCAAGCCTACTAAAAAAATAGGTGATAATAGCCCTGCTGTCAAGAGAAAAGATAAGAAAAATAATTTAATAAAATCAAAATGTTATGCTTTTTATGGCCATTAGGCGCTGGCGGATGGGCGCCACGACCAGGGCAGCCACAAGAGTCTTTAAAATGTCTCCGGGAATAAAGACCAGTAATCCAATTTTGAGAGTCGTATAAATAGAGGTTGGTTTATGGATGATAAAATTCAGGTTGAAATGGAGGTAGGCGATTCCCAAAGAGTAAATAGCAGCTTGGCCCAAGATTAAGGCGGCCAGCGTGCGAAGGAGGCTGACGTTTTCTTCCTTTTCTACTATCCTGCCGATGACATAAGCTCCGACGATGAATCCCAGAAGGAAACCAAATGAGGGTTGTAGAACGTACCCGGGTCCACCCCCCTGGGCAAAAATGGGGAGGCCAAGGAGCCCGATGGTCAGGTAAAGAGCTTGACTGAGAGCTGCCAGCCGGCTTCCAAGGATCAAGGCGGCAAGCATCACCATGAGAGTTTGTAAGGTTAAAGGAACATAGGGAATGGGTATTTTAATGAAAGCGCCCACAGCCGTGAGAGCAGCAAAAAGGGATACCATCACAATCTCTTTAGTTCTTCTCCTCATTCTGGGCCCTTTTCCTCCCAAATGGATGGCCATTTTACTAAACCTCTATTGGGGAGTCAAATCGCCTTTGGTTGTCCTACCCCCTTTTCCTAACCGAGAGTACCGAGCCCGCCATAGGATCTCTTTTTTGTTGACTTTTCAGCCATGGGGTCTCTATATTTTATCGAGCAAGCCAGATAAATTTCCAACCCCTTAATCGCCGAGCATCGAGCTGAACATACTGCGCCCGCAATGAATTTAAAAAGGACATCTTTCCGAAGGAGAGTGAAGGCCATGAACTCGCAAGTGGCCTTCTTTGTCCCCCACTCCTTCCTCTTTGTGATCCTTTTAACCTTCGCCGCTTATATGCTTGGGATCTTAAAAGCCTACCAAGGCCCTTTCGACATGATCAAGTTCTGGGTCAATGGATTTTGGAATCTTCTTTCTTTCTCCATGCAGATGGTGATCATGGTGGCGGCGGCGTTCAGCGTGGCCAGCGTTCCCATCGGCCAGAAGGTTCTGAGAGCCTTGGCAGTCATCCCCAAGACCCCGCGCGGAGGAATGATGTTCCTGACGGCCACAATTGCTCTCCTCTCCTGGCTGCACTGGGGAATTGGCATCGTCGCCGGAGCATTCTTAGCCAGGGAAATGGGCAGAAGAATTCAGCAGATCGATTACCCTATGCTGGTGGCCTGCGCCTACGTCGGCCTATGCGCCGGCACTTTCGGACTGTTTGCCCATGAGCCTCTGGCTGTCAGCAAAGCAGGGCATTTTCTGGAGAAAGCCATAGGGACGATTCCTCTGAGCCAGACCTCCTTCAGCACGATGGCTCTGGTGGGATTCTGCCTGGGCACCGTTGCGGTAACAGCCCTCATGGGGATCATCTGTCCAGAAGGGAAGGAGGCCACTCCGCCCAATCTGGAAATCCTGAGAGGCTTTGAGGAAGAAGAGCGCGCGGAAGAGGCCTCCTTGGTTGCCGAAAGGGAGATGCGCCAGAAAGGGGGCATGTCCTTTAGCGTGTGGCTGGAGCACAGCCGGTGGCCCGTTTGGTTGATCTCCATCATGGGTTTTTCTTACATCCTTTACTGGTTCTATGGCCGGGGGTTTGACCTGAACCTCAATATTCTCAATTTTGTCCTTCTTCTCTTAGCCTTTTCCCTCCACGACACCCCCAGGCGCTTTCTGCAATCCATGGAAAGGTCTGCCCGGGCAGTTTATGGAATTATTGTTCAGTTTCCCTTCTATGCCGGCATCCAGGGGATGCTGGCTTCATCCGGGCTGGCGGCGATCTTTTTTAAATGGATCACTTCTGCCTCCACGGAAGCCGCCTATCCCTTGTGGGTATTTATCGACGCCGCCTTCGTTAACCTCTTCGTTCCGACTTCCGGGGGCATCTGGGAAATTCAGGGTTCTCTGGTAGTCAAGGCCGCCCAGGAGCTGAATGCCAGCATCCCTCGGGCTATCAATGGCTTCACAGCCGGAGAAGTCATCGGCAATATCATTCAACCCTTCTGGGCGATTCCCCTGCTGGGTATTACCGGCCTCTCCCTGCGGGACATCATGGGTTATTGCTTCGTGGCCTTTTTTGTCCTTTCTTTAATATGGATTCTATGCGTTACTTTTTTGCCGATATGAAAAACGCCAAGCGCAGAGAGCATAACCCCAAGGGCAAAAAATACAGCTGGGTTATTTTTGACGCTATGCGCTATGCTCTTGGCTAGATGGAGGATAGGATGCCGGAAATAACTGGGAGAGATCGGGTGCGGGCCTGCATGAAGAGAACCTATGCCGACCGCATTCCCATCGGAATCATTCTGGGGCCTTTTAAAGCAAAAATTCTGGGATGCTCATTGAAAGATTACTGGATGGACGGGAGGAAATTGCTTGAAGGCACCCTAAGGGGTTATGAACTTTTCCAGCAAGACAGCGTGGACGTAGGCTGGGATATCTTCCTGGAGGCCGAAACAGCAGGCGCCGAATTGGAATTCCGCGAAGATTCCGTCCCCCAGGTAAAAGTCCATATCCTTGCCCAAAAGTCAGCGTTGGCGTCTCTGAAACTTCCCAACCCCGACATTAGCGGAAGGTTTCCTCTATACCTAGAAGCATGCCGGGCCGTAATCAATACCTTGAAGGGACCCTCCTTATCGGGAACTGTGACCGGGCCATGGACGATTGCCACCGGCCTGAGGGGAGCCCAGGAGTTGATTTACGACACAATGGATGATCCACTCTTTGTGGAAGAACTTTTGAAGTTTACCACCGAGGTTACCAAAATATTGGGCTCCCGAATCATCGAAACAGGGCTATCTCTAACGATGGGGGAGGCCGCCTCCTCCTGCAGTCTTATCTCTCCAACCATCTACCAGCGATTTATTAAACCTCATCATCAAGAAATCGTCCGCTTCTTCCGGGAGAAGAAAATCGGGCTGTCCTTGCACGTCTGCGGGTACATTGACCCGATCATGGAAGACCTGATGGACCTGGGCATTGTGGCCTTGAGCCTGGACAGTCCATCCTCCTTAAAAAGGATGGTAGAAATCTCGCAGAAAAAGATCGCCCTGGTGGGGAACGTGGCCACGTCCCTTTTCGTCAGCGGCCCGAAGCAAGAGATGGAAACTTCGGTGAAGGAGTGCATCCGGGTGGCTGCGCCGGGAGGAGCCTACATCATTTCTTCCGGGTGCGAGCTTCCCTATAATGCCACTATCGAGAGGGCCCATTTTTTCATCCAGGCGGCTAAAGAGCATGGGAAGGCCGAGAAGGTTCTGTTAGAAAAGACAGAAGAGCTCTCGCGAAATTAACTTGACAATCTCTTTTCGGTCCTTTACATTCGAAAAAGGAAATCCTGGGTTTAGACTTCCTCCAGTTCATCATTCGCTTTTGGGCAATCCATCGAATCGAGGGGAAAATTTTTATGAAGCGCCTTCAGGAAGTGCATGGGGGTGTTTATCTGGTGGGGTCTCCGGAGCTCACTGCCCCGGAAGACTGCTGCGTTTACCTTTTGGATTTGGGTGACTTGGTTTTGATCGATGCCGGCGCTGGCAGGAGTGCTGCGGCCATCCTGGAGAATGTCGCCTCTCTGGGACTGAGGCAAAAGCCCATTTCCGCAGTAGTGGCTACCCATTGTCATATCGACCACGTCGGAGGAATCCCCAAGATACGGGAACGAACGGGATGCCAAGTGATTGCCCATAAGCTGGATGCCGAAGCGCTGGAATCAGGGGATCCCGTGAAAACAGCGGCCCAATGGTATAATTTAAATTATCCCCCTACTCCCGTGGATTATAAATTAAGCGAAGTTCGGGAAGTATTAAAATTCGAGAAGGCTGAACTTCTATGCCTCCACACTCCTGGCCATACCCCGGGGTCTATATCGATCATCCTGGATTATGATGGCAAGAGAGTGCTCTTTGGGCAGGATATCCATGGCCCATTTTCCGATTCCTTTGGTTCTGATCTGGCAGCTTGGAGAAAGTCGATGGAGGTGCTCCTCGGTTTACAAGCGGACATTCTTTGCGAGGGACACTTCGGGGTTTACCAGCCGGAGGAGGAAGTTAGGCGATATATTCAGAACTATCTGAAGATGTATGCGAAATAAAGGCCTAAGGTAAAAGGCGAAGAGGGGAAATATTACCGAGAGCATAAAATAGATTACATTTCGAACCGTCTAAAGGTGTCATTGCGAGCCCGAAGGGCGTGGCAATATCATTGTCTGGGATTGCTTCGTCGTCCCGCGAAGCGCGGGATTCCTCGCAATGACCCGTTGGGCTTACGTAAACTATAATATGCTCCAAGTAATAAATCGCCGGTATTTAGGGGGAGAAATCGGTTGAAGAGAAGAGGCCAGGGAATCGTTACCCTGATCACAGACTTCGGACCTCTGGGGGAATACGTCGGAGCGATGAAAGGGGCAATTCTGAAAGTCAACCCCCGATGCCAGGTAGTGGACGTAACCCATCAAACCGAACCGCAGGATGTGCTCCAGGCTTCTTTCATTCTAAAAAATACTTATCCCTATTATCCCGCCGGGACCATTCATGTGGTGGTCGTTGACCCGGGAGTGGGCTCCTCCCGGCGGCCGATTATTTTAGAGAAGGAAGAACATATTTTTGTTGGGCCGGATAATGGCGTCTTTACTTTTGTCCTCTCCGGCAAGGGGAAGACCGAAGGGTACGAGATTACTCGAAGAGAATTTTTTCTCGCCCCTCTAAGCGATACTTTTCATGGGAGAGATCTCTTTGCCCCGGTAGCCGGATATTTATCTCTGGGCATGGAACCGGACCAATTCGGGCCTCCAGCCGGGGATTTTTTGCAGGCCCAGTTGCCCAGACCGCAGGTGAGGGGGAAAAAATTAGTGGGTCGAATTCTCTTCTCCGATTCCTTCGGAAACCTGATCACCAACATCTCTCGGAAAGAATATGGGTGGTTGGTTGAGGGCCGGTCCATGCAAATCAAAGGAAAAGGTTGGCGAATCGACCGGCTCCACCGGACCTACAGCCAAGGCAAACCCGGGCAGCCCATGGCGCTCTTTGGCAGCGCAGGGCTGCTGGAACTCTCCATCAACCGGGGGAATGCGAAAAGAACTTTGGGCTTGAAGCCAGGAGACCTGTTAACGGTTAGCCTCTTGTGAAAACTAAAAGAAACGATCTCAGCACATTCCTCGGTATCTTTCTGACTATCGCTCTTCCCCTCTCCCTGACCCTTTCCTGTTCGGCTGGCTTAAATCCCGAGGAAGAATTCGAAAAGGCTCTCGCCCTTTATAAGAAAAAGGAATACGCCCAGGCTCTGAAAACCTTCCAGACATTGGAGGAAGAATATAAGGTCACCCCTTTTCAGCCGGACTTGCTCTTTATGCAGGGCCAAGCCCTGCGAGCTCTGCAAAGGTGGCCTGAAGCCGTAGATTTTTTTTCCAAGGCTGCCGCCGTCCATCCTATGGTCGCGGATTACGCCCTCTACTATCAGGGGGAAGCCCTGCAGATGGCCGGGGAAAGAATGAAGAGTTGGGAAGTCTTTAAATCCCTGGTCGAGCGGCATCCTAAGAGCCTCCTGCTTCCCCAAGCCAAATTGAAGATGGCTGAAATCCATTTTCAACTGGAGGATTATCAGCGCTCCGCAGAGGTCTGCGAGAATCTATTGCGGGAAAGCCCGAAAAAAGACTACCCCGCGGAGGCGCTGAGTCTTCTGGGGCAGGCCAAAGAAAACCTGGGAAGATGGCCAGAGGCCATCAGAACCTACCAAGAGCTTTGGCTAAAATATCCCCTTCATCCCTTGGCTGAAAAAGCCAAGGATAGGTGGGATTCGTTAATCAAAGAAAAAAAAGTATCTGGAGAAAAAATTCCCCCGGAAGCCTTGCTGCGCAGATCATTACAGTTCTACCAGGCCTATCTTCATGAAATGGCGTTGGGGGAGATGGAGCGGATCGAAGGCTTTCTCCCGCAGGCCTATCCAGATGGTTATGCGGGGGAACGCTGGATCGATGAACTCTATTTCCATCGAGGAATGTGCCTCTTCCGCCTGAAAAAATATTCCCAGGCCGCCGAGAACTTCCATTTGCTCGTGGGCCATTCCCGCAATGATGAGATGGCCGAAAAATCCCTCTTTTGGATGACCCGGGCGCTTTTTCGCCTGGGGCGCAGCGAAGAAGCGCTAAATTCTTTTGCCCTTCTCCAGAGTGCTTACCCCCGGGGTGCTTTCCTGGATCAAGCCCTTTATTTGAAAGCGAGAATTCTCGAGGAGAAGGGAGACTACGCGCCGGCCATCTCCCTCTACCGGGAGATTGTCGAAAAATTTCCCCAAAGCTCCCTGCGGTTCCAGGCCATGTGGCAAACCGGCTGGCTCTTGTTGCTGGGCAAAGATGCTCTGGGGGCCCTACAAGTCTGGGATCGCTTGCAGGGCTTGGACCCCAATTCTCCCTGGACAGAAAAAGTGCTCTATTGGAAAGGGAGAACCTTGGAAGAAATGGGGAGGACTCGGGAAGCCCAAGAAAATTATCAGCAACTTTGTAAGAATTACCCCGCCTCTTACTATAGTTTGCTGGCCATCACCCGGAAACGCCCGGCGACGGCTGAAAAGAGAATTCCGGTCTCTCTGCAAGATCACCCCATCTCGTCCTTCTTCAAGTTGCCGGCTCAGCCTGCCGGATCTGGAAATTGGCACCTGGAAAGAGGCAGGCTTCTGGCCCGTCTGGGACTGCTTTCAGTCGCCCGGGATGAGCTGGAAGCTGCGGAAGAGGATGGAAAATCTTCCGAAGAAATGCGCCTGGAGATTTCTCGCCTCTACCGGGAAGTGGGGGAATATCATCGATCGGCTCTATTGATCCGCAGAAATATTAGACTCCGACCCCTGGCCGCGCGCCTGCTCGAAAATGAAAAGATTCTCTACCTCCTGGCCTATCCTCTGGGAAATTCTGCCTGGATCAACCACTACGCCAAGAGCAACAACCTTGACCCGGCGCTCCTGAGCGCAGTCATCCTGGAAGAAAGCCGCTTCAACCCCCAGGCCGTCTCCCCTGCCGGTGCGCGGGGATTAATGCAAGTCCTTCCCAGCACGGCGACCCAAATCGTCCAGCGAATGAGAGTTCGCCCTTATTCCAACGGCCTGCTCTTCGACCCCGAGATAAACCTCCGCCTGGGAAGTTGGTACCTATCCAGCCTTATGGAAGAGTTCGGGGGGAAAGAAACCCTGGCCCTCGCGGGTTACAATGCCGGCCCGCACATGGTCCGGCATTGGATGGCCAAAACCCCTGCCGCCAGAGAGGATGAGTTTGTGGAAAGCATTCCCTACGCGGAGACCAGAAACTATGTGATTCGGGTAATCACCAGCGCCCAGGTTTACCGGATGCTCTACGGGGTTCACCAGAAATCCGGACAACCCCTGAGAGATCCTTTAAGATAGCACTTTTCGCTCGTGACCGGCCAGGTAATTCAGTGGCTCAACCGCAGCCCAAGCCGCCCGCTTCATGGAGATGAGGTGGGAGATGGAAAAAGTATTTCGCAGGATAGCTCTAAACCCCTCCCAGCCAATCTGAGACCAGGCATAGCCCACTTTATAGAGCTCGGTAAACTCCCGGTAAAAATCGGCCAGCTTGAGCTTGGTGGGGAGAACGGCGTGGACGTAATCGAAAAGCTCATAGTTGGTAGTGACCAGTTTCTCCTTGACCCGGGCAAAGAGGTCCGTCCCCGGAAGAGGTGTGAGAATGGTGAGCGAAGGAGAATAGAGCTTCCAATCGAGGATGTACTGGCGCAGACGGCGGAAGTCATTCACCTGGAAAGAAGGGTCGATGATGAAGGAAGCGATGACTTCCATTCCATGGGCTCGGAGGATCTTCAGGGCTTCTTCGTTGTTCTGGACAGAGTTGTGCTTGTTCAACAGGCCAAGGGCGTCCTCATCGATTTTCTCGAACCCAATGTAAACCTTCCAGAACCCGGCTCTTCTCAGGAGAGGAATGACCTCCGGGTGCTGGACAATTGCATCGCTGCGGGCCTGGAACATGAAGTGTTTCTTGACCCGGTTCTCCATGAGCAGCTCGGCGATGTGCTTGGCCCGGGGCACACTGAGGAGAAAATTGTCATCCGCCAGGAAGATGAACTTCTCCCGAATAATTTTGATCTCGTCCAGGACGCGCTGCGGACTCTTCATCCGGCATTTTCCTTGGAAAAATTTCCAGACGCTGCAGAAGTCGCAACGGTAGGGACAGCCCCGGGCCGTCTCCATGATGGAAAAGGGCTTTTGGAAACCCAGGTGGTAATGGTACCGGTAGCGCTGAGTGAGGTGGCGCGCAGGTAGGGGGAGTTCGTCAAGATGGCCAATCAAAGGACGCTCGGGGGTATAGTAGGGGCGGGCTGCTTGGTTCAGCACAATCCCCGGAATGGTCCGCAAGTCCTTTCCGCTCTCCAAGGCCTGCACAATCTCAGGGGAGGTCTTTTCTCCCTCACCGACTACGACCCCATCGATGGATGGGCAGTAAAAGTCGCTGGGGGAAAGAGAAGCGTGGTGGCCCCCCACAAACACGGGGACATCCTTCCTCCAGGCTTTGATGGCGGCAGCAATCTCCTGGGTCTGGTAGACATCGATAGTGAAGGAACAATTAATTCCGCAGAAATCTGGCTGGAAGTCCTGCAGAATTTGGCGAAGGTGATTCTCCAGTCGCAGGTCCAAGATTCTAACATTGTGCTGGGGAAGGCTACCGGCGATCGCCTCCAAGCCTAGCGGCTCGACGACAGCTAGGCTCCGGAAGCCAAGTCCTCGTTCTTGAGCGGGCTGGATGAGTAAGATTTTCATTTTTCTCTTTCCTCAGCGAAAAGAAATGGGAGAAAAAAAGTCCCTTGTAATGAACCTCCATTACAAGGGACCTTACTCGAACTGGCGGGGTCGACGGGATTTGAACCCGCGGCCTCCGGCGTGACAGGCCGGCGTTATAGACCAGCTTAACTACGACCCTGGTAGGCGGAACAGGGATTGAACCTGTGACCTCCCGCGTGTAAGGCGGGCGCTCTTCCCACTGAGCTATCCGCCCTGGGAATTTATCCCTTCCTCATCGTAAAAAAATTATAACATAATTCCTTTTGAGAAAGGGTCGCTTCTTTGCCTTAAAGCCCTTGTGCGGAGGTTTCAAGAATTTTTCTTTTTCTACCACGTTGTTTTTTTTTGTCAAGGAAAATTCTTTTAATGTCGAAAATATTATTGAATGATTGGCCGAAGGGTGTGGGGTGGTAAACATTTCTCTTGACAAAGAGATGAACCGAAAGGTATTTATTAAAAATATAAATAGGCATGGATCTTGCGTAGGTTTTTAATTCTAAAAAATCTGGGGGTGGGTAATGCGTTTCATTAAAATGACCCTGAGCATTGGTCTGATTTTTCTCTTTGTTTTCATCGGCTCCTCAGAAATCAATGCCCAATCGAACCAAGCCTTGGATCTTTCTACAAAGAGGCTGCGCGATCGGATTCAGGCCAGTGGTTTCATTACCTCCAAGCCTCTCACATTCTGGGGCTCGATCGTCGGCACTAAAGATGCATCGGTCAACCTGAGCGAAGGGGAAGTGGTCTATCTGAAGCTGGAAGCGGGAAAGAATGTGCAACCGGGAGATCAGTTCTTCATCGCCCGGGTGGGCAAGGCCGTGACCCATCCGGTGACCAAGAAAAAATTGGGTCGCCTCGTACTGATGCCAGGAGAATTGACCATCCTGGAAGGAAAGGACCAATTAGTAGCCGCCAAGATTCATAAATCTTTCCGTCCCATCTACCAGGGGGACCTGATCATCCCTCCACAACCAGTTCTCCCCGAGTCCCTGCCGCTGCGCACCCCTAAGAGGATTGAAGGGATTGTGCTCTCTTCCCCGGAGGAAGCGGAGAACATCACTCAGAAGGAGATCCTCTTCATCGACCGGGGAAGTCAAGAGGGGGTAATCGTGGGTGACCTTTTCTCGATTTACCAGATGGGGGATTACTCGGGGGATGTCCGGAAAAGAGAAAAAGCGAAACTGCCCTTGGCCAAAGTGGGTGAGGCAGTCGTTGTCTCTGTTCAGGAGGAGACCTGTGCGGCGCTTGTTACGGTCTCAACTCAGGCCATCTATATCGGGGACAAGGTGATTTCTGGGAGGGAGTAACTCTCTGTAATTCAAAAGGCCGACCTGGATAAGCTGGTGGCCTCAGGCGACAGGCAGGAAGGTGCAGGGATTGTGGGTCCATAGAATTCGCGATCCCTTTTTTGTTGAACGGAGGTAGGGTGAAGGATCTTTATCACTGGATGGCTCTACTGATGGCCCCGGGTGTGGGAAGCGTTCTGTTCAGGCGCCTGACTGAGGCCTTCGGCAGCCCGGAAGCGGTCTTTAAGGCCTCATCCAAAAGCCTGGCACTGGTTGAAGGAATTGGCCCGAAGGTGGTGGCAGCGCTCAGGCGATTCGACTGGAAGGACAGGGTGGAGAGAGAAATTCGTTGCGCGGAAAACTTGGGAGCGAGACTGGTAACCTGGGAGGATGAAGAATATCCCGCCAACCTCAAAGAGATATACGATCCGCCCCCTCTTTTCTATGTTTTGGGGTTACTGACCCCCCGAGACAAAATGGCCGTGGCCGTGGTAGGTTCCCGCTATCCCACTACCTACGGCAAAGGGGCGGCTGAGCGAATCGCCCGAGGACTCAGCGTGCAGGGAATAACGGTCATCAGTGGTTTGGCCAGAGGAGTGGATTCCTGTGCTCATCGGGGCGCCCTCTCGGCTGGCGGGAGGACGATCGGGGTGTTGGGCTGTGGCATTGACATCATCTACCCTCCAGAAAACCGGGAGCTCTTCGGGCAAGTGGTTGCGCAGGGTGCGGTGATCTCTGAGTTTCCCCTGGGCACGCCACCGGACAGCGACCATTTTCCCATTCGCAATCGAGTCATCAGCGGGCTCTCCCTGGGGGTGGCTGTAGTGGAAGCCACGATACGGAGCGGCTCCTTGATCACGGCGCGGTTTGCTCTGGAACAGGGGAGGGATGTTTATGCCGTCCCCGGAAACGTGGACTCGCCCAGAAGTGAGGGAACGAATCGCTTGATCAAACAGGGGGCCAAGCTGGTTACCCAAGCTGAGGATATTCTCGAAGAGATCCTTCCTCTGAGGGATAGGCCGCCCCTCGAAGAGCCTCCGAAACCGAAGCTCTCGGAAGAGGAGGCAAAAGTTTTTTCTGTCCTGAGCCGGGAAGCTAGGCATATCGACCAAGTGATTGCCCAGAGTGCTCTCTCCAGCCCTAAAGTCTCCGCCATCCTGCTTTCGCTGGAGCTCGCCGGGCATATCAAGCAGCTCCCGGGGATGAGGTTCATCAGAACATAATTTCACCGCAGAGAACACAGAGATCGCAGAGATTAATAGAATAAAAAATAACGAATGACCAATAACCAGACCGTAGTTGAATATTTTCCTTGTGTAATGTTATTCATCGATGTTTATTAGTGAATTTATCTTAGACTCTGCGTTCTCTGTGAGCTCTGTGGCAAAAAAAATAGTGGTAAAAAATAAATGAGGAGAATGGATGTCCCAGTCTTTAGTCATCGTTGAATCGCCAGCCAAAGCCAGGACGATTTCCAACTACCTGAAAGATGATTTTGTGATCAAGGCATCTGTTGGGCATGTCAAAGACCTTCCGGAAAACCGTTTGGGAGTTGACATTCAGAACGGATTCACCCCTGAATACCAGGTCATCAAAGGAAAGATCAAGGTGTTGAGGGAAATCAAAAGGGCAGCCGAAGGGGCCAAATCCATTTTTTTGGCGACAGACCCGGACCGTGAGGGGGAGGCCATTGCCTGGCACATCGCCGAAGAAATAAACCAACCCCCGACGAAGATCCACCGCGTCCTGTTTAATGAAATCACCGCCCGCAGCATCAGGGAGGCCGTGGCGAAACCCGAGAAGCTCAACCGGGATAAGTATGAAGCTCAGCAGGCCCGACGCATCCTCGACCGGCTGGTGGGGTACCTGATTAGCCCCCTGCTGTGGGATAAGGTCCGCCGGGGCTTGAGCGCCGGCCGCGTGCAGTCGGTGGCCGTTCGCTTGCTTTGCGACCGGGAGAAAGAGATTCAGGCCTTCGTGGCCCAAGAATACTGGACGATCGAGGCCATGCTGGAAAGCAACCTTCCTCCTCCTTTCAAAGCCACTCTCGCGCGGGTCGATTCTCAAAAGGCCGAAATTAAAAACCAAGAGGAAGCTCAAGTCATCCTCCAAGACCTGGCCAACCTCCCTTTCTCCGTGAAAGAGATCGAGAGGAAAGAACGACGAAAATATCCCCCTCCGCCATATATCACCAGCCAGCTGCAGCAAGAGGCCTGGCGCAAGTTGCACTTTTCTGCCAAAAAAACTATGTCCCTGGCCCAGGCCCTTTACGAAGGCGTGGATCTGGGACAAGAAGGTCGGGTCGGGCTGATTACCTACATGCGCACTGACTCCGTGCGCATCTCGCCGGAAGCCCTGCAGGAGGTACGCCAGTTCATTGAAAAGAAATTCGGACCCTCCCACTTACCAGATAAACCGAATTTTTATAAAAGCCGCAAAATGGCCCAAGAGGCTCATGAGGCCATTCGTCCTACATCCACGAAGTATGAGCCAGAGGCAGTGAAATCTTTTCTCAGCAAAGATCAATTCGCCCTCTATGAGCTCATCTGGAACCGCTTCGTCGCCTCCCAGATGAACCCGGCCGTATATGATCAGACTGTGGTGGAAATCCAGGCTGGAAAATACCTCTTTCGGGCCACCGGGTCCCTTCTTCTGTTCTCCGGCTTCATGACTCTCTACATTGAGGCTCTCGATGAAAACGTTGAAGGAGAGGATCAGGAAAGAAAGCTCCCGGAGCTGCAGGTTGGCGATGTCTTGAAGCTCCTGGAGCTCACCCCCGAACAGCACTTTACTCAACCGCCACCCAGGTACACAGAAGCCACCCTGATCAAAGAACTCGAAGAGAGAGGAATCGGGCGGCCTTCTACTTACGCGGCCATCCTCGACAACATTCAGGAGAGAGAGTATGTAGCCAAAGAGAAAGGCCGGATGTATCCCACAGAGTTAGGGTGTCTGGTCACTGATTTGCTGGTGGAGAACTTCCCGGAAATTCTCGACGTCCAGTTCACTGCCCAGATGGAGGACGAGCTGGACAAAGTGGAAGAAGGCCGATTACCCTGGGTCCAGGCCCTGGAGGATTTTTATGAGCCTTTCCAAGAGGACCTGGAGAAAGCCAAAGTCCAGATGCAAGATGTGAAGGGCAAAGGGGTGCCTACGGACCTGCGCTGCGAGAAGTGCGGCGCGCCCATGGTCATAAAGCTCGGGCAGCACGGCCAATTTTTGGCCTGCTCCAACTACCCGGAATGTAAAAACACAAAAGATTTCCAGCGAAATGATTCTGGCGAGATTACGGTTGTTCAAGAAAAGGCTACGCAGGAGGTCTGTGAAAAATGTGGTGCGCCCATGGTCATTAGAACCGGGCGCTTTGGAAAATTTCTGGCTTGCTCCAACTACCCCAGATGCAAGAACACGAAAAAGATGCTGGTCAATGGAGAAGGTCAGCTTGAGGCAGCCCAGGACGAAAAGACCTTGGAATCCTGCGAGAAGTGCGGTGCCCCCATGGTCATCAAAACTGGCCGTTTTGGAAAATTTCTGGCTTGCTCTAACTATCCCAAATGTAAGAATTCTAAGAAGATCTCTTCGTCAGAGAAGGAGGGAGTCAAACGGACTAAGCCGGTCCACACGGGAGAAAACTGCCCGCAATGTGGGGCTCCCTTAGTTTATCGGAAAGGGCGCTTTGGGCCATTCATCGCCTGTAGCAACTACCCCAAATGCCGCTTCACCCAAAAAATAACGCCGACCACGAAAAAAGCGGATAAGAAAGAAGTTGTAGAGGAAAAACCATCGGCCCCCAAAAGGAAAGCCGTCAGAGAAATGACCCCCCAAAAAAACGACTAATTGGTGGCAGAATGCGTATTTCTAATTGCCTCTCGCCTATTGCCTTTATTTTACTAACCACACTCCCAACACAATCAAGACTGTGCCGATCAGGCGTGTCACGGTGAAGCTTTCCTGCAAAATAAGCCAGCTAAGAACGGCAGTGATTAAGGGATAAGTGGCTGTAATGGGCACAACTAGGGATGCGCCTCCCAAACGGAGGGCATGATAATAAGTCCACAGTCCCGCTGCTCCTCCGCAGATCCCACTCAACCCGAAGAAGAGGACAGACCGCCCTTCCAGAGCCAGGAGACTGCCCAATCGGCCGCTGCTTATTCCCAATAAGAATAAAATGGAACTCAGAATGAATTGCCGCACCATTAAGCCCGCGAAAGGGGAGGCTTTACCCAAAGCTAATTTATCAAATATGG
>JACRCA010000160.1 GCA_016234425.1 Deltaproteobacteria bacterium
CCAACTTCCTTGCCATAGCCGAGGCCATGGGAGCCCGGTCCAAAAAGGTGAGGACGCCGGGAGAATTAGCGCCGACCATGGGAGAAGCTCTAAAATCCCAAACTTCTTTTTTAATTGATGTAGATATCGATGCTAAATCTCCGGGATATCGAAGCGTCTGGTATCCCTATCCTAATAATTTCTGGGTTTCGACAGAGGAGGTTGGCAAGCACTTTTAGGGGTTGATGCCCCATTAACGGGAAGGCAGGGATGTCTAAGAAAAAATAATAAGGTCTGCGATCAAACATTTTGATATCCTGAACAACAAAAATTGACTTTGGTCGGGGCCAAGGTGTAAAATCAGCCCTAATGATGAAAAAAGTAACTGAAGGGGGGTGATAGTCTTCAACGGATAACGGTTAAGGAACACGCTTTAATATTAAAGGTTATTTCCCAAGGCGCTAATGCATAAATCCGCTGTAGAAAAAGGCGTCTAAAGAAGACCCGGCGCCAAAAATCCTTTAGAATTTTGAAAAGATTCTTTAATCGCTGATTTGGGGAAGCAATACAAGCGTTGGCGAGGGTGATAAAATGTTTTGCAGTGTGACACGGGTGTTGGAAAATGAGGCAAGTGTTGCGGGATTTCTGACAGAAGAGCATACTGGAAAGTAAAAAATGGATTGGGGGGTGAGACTGTGGAAGAATGAGAGAAAGCTGTAAACGATTTTAAGTAAAGATTGAATGAAGGAGGACAAAAATGAAAAAGAATACGTGGTTTAGTTTAGGTTTAGCCTTATTGTTAGCCCTGGTGTTGCTTTTGGGCTATGCTCCCAAACCAGCGGCACAACCGGCACCAGCTGTGCCTAAGGTGAAGGTCATAAAATGGAAGGGACAGGAGACTTTTCCTACGAAGCTGCCACCCTACGGTCCCTTCGGTGCCGGCCAGGCGGGTGTTCATGCTATCACCCGAGAGTGGACTGAGTGGCTTAAAAGGGCTACTGGTGGGTGTCTGGTCATCGATTGGGCAGAACCCGGGGCAATTTTCCCGCCTTTTGAGGCGGATGCTGCTGTAGGCAAAGGTGTGGTTCAGATTGCCATTTCCTTCGGAGGCTACTATACAGGGAGAATTCCGGAAGCTGATGTAGAAACTGGCTTAGTCTTCGCCTACCCGACTGTGGCGGCAGAGTACGACTGCTTATACAATTATGGGTTGTATGCAGAACTGAAAAAGGTTTATGCCGAGCGCAATATAAATTGGTACCCTATGCCCACTGATGCTATTGTCGGTATCGGGACTCTATTCCCCGCGCCTACTCCCGAAGCTATCAAAGGTAAAAAGATAAGGGCAGTTGGGTTATGGGGGGATTACATTGCCATGCTTGGAGGCAGCCCGGTGCCAATTCCTTGGGGGGAAATATATATGGGGTTGAAGCTAGGTACCGTTGATGGATGGACGGCTGGCTCGGCAACGCTGGAGGAACTTAAGCTGAAGGAGGTTGCCAAGGGTTTTGTCTACAGCCCCAGAATCGCTAATGCCCCGGTTAACATACTTATTAACATGGATGCGTTTAAGGCGTTGCCCAAGGATATACAGGAGTTGCTGGAGAAAGATACCCGATATGTTACTTATGCTTTGTCCCACAAATGGCACCAGCAGTGTACCTGGGTGATAGCGGATGCGAAGGAGAAATATGGGCTGATACCTTACGCCTGGTCTCCAGAGGATATTAAGAAGGTGACTGAAAAGGCGGTGGAGACCCTTTTCCCCAAAGTAGCTGCCAAAAGCCCAAGGTGTGCCAAGTTAGTGGAAATAGTAAAGAAGCAAATGAGAGACTATGGCAGGATAAAGTAGCTTTGGACAAGCAGCGGGATGCGTGGTTACGGAGCAGTGTAGAGAAAAGCAAGATTAGGCTAATATAAAGAGGGGCGAAATGGTGAACTGAGACCCAGCCTATCTCTGGGACTGAGAAGAGGTCAGAATACTCATTGACGGTGTATTTACTGGGATAGGCTGGGTTGTGCTTCAATGGCAGGGGTGGGAAAGTTTGCCGCAGGCTCAGAAGGCAAGATTAAATGGGAGAAAAAGTTTAGGTATTCTTGAGTTTTCCTAAATCGCTATAGTGGTTTAAGATGATGAAAAGTTTCTGTCGCAGCATTGACTTTTTAAATGAGTGGGTGGGGAAAATTTCTGGTTGGCTGATTATTCCTTTGACTCTATTGGTAATTTATGATGTGACACTCAGGTATGTATTCAACCGACCTACAGTGTGGGCTTGGGACATAAACATCCAGCTTCTTGGCGCCCTTGTGGTTCTCGGTGGTGGCTATACTCTTCTTCATGGTGGACATATTGGAGTAGACGTGCTTGTGGTGCAGCTTTCTTCAAGAAGGCGGGCAATGGTAGACCTAATTACCTCTCTGTTTTTCTTCTTTAGTATTGGGGTGCTGCTGTGGAAAGCAGTCGGGGAAGCGTCGTTTTCTGTGCAAATAAGAGAACTCTACACGAGTGTCTTTGCGCCCCCTATATATCCCTTCAAAATTCTAATGGTGGTAGGGATTCTTCTACTGTTGCTTCAAGGGATGGTCAAGTTCATCCGTGACCTCATCACAGTTGCCTCTACGGAGATGAAAGGCAGATCATGACCATTGGAATGATAACCCTTACAATATGGAGTGCTCTTCTGGCATTGCTATTGACGGGGTTTCCTGTTGCTTTCTGTATGTTAAGTGTTGCTGTAGTTGGTTACATTTTTTTTATCAGTCCCCAAGCATTATATACAATTTTTCCCGTCGTCTTTCGTAATCTAACAACAGACATCTACGTAGCGATTCCTCTGTTCATCTTTATGGCAGCCGTGTTTCAAGTTTCGGGCATCGGCGACCGCATGTATGGGACGATGTATAAGTGGATGGCTGGTTTAAGAGGCGGGTTAGCCATTGGAACGGTGGTTATTTGCACTGTGATAGCGGCTATGACTGGATTGGGTGGGACAGGCACTGTAACCATGGGTTTATTAGCTTATCCGGAGATGAGGAAGCGAGGTTATGAGAAAAGGATGGCCATAGGGTGCATTCCGGCAGGGGGGGCTTTAGGCCCTCTCATTCCACCGAGCATTCCAATGATTCTGGTGGGCAATCTCAGTGGTGTTTCTGTGGGGAAACTCTTTATGGCAGGAGTTTTCCCTGGTCTCATTTGTTCATTCTTTTTTATGCTTTATATTGCGATAAAATGTTTCTTTAGCCCGAGCCTTGGTCCGCCAATACCACCTGCAGAACGAGCTAACTGGAATGAGAAATTTGTTTCCCTTGGTGGGACATTGGCTCCGATTTTATTGATCCTTTTGGTTCTGGGAGGGATTTATACTGGCGCCTGCACGCCTAGTGAAGCTGGTGGTGTAGGTGCTGCTGGTGCTTTAATATGCGCTGCCATCTACCGCAATTTTAACCGAAAGAATTTGTGGTGGGCAGTAATGACCACGATGAGAGTGAATGCTATGGTTATGTGGCTTGTCATTGGCGGTGCCAGCTTTTCCTCACTTTGTGGTATCACTGGCGTCACTCACTTTGTGCGTGACATTCTAGTGGCATTGCCAATAGGTCCCATCGGTATCTTGACTGCGATGCTGACCATACTATTTGTTATGGGTATGTTTATCGAGAATGCTTCCATTATAATGATCTGTCTTCCTATTATGATGCCGGTAGCGTTAAACCTGGGTTTTGACCCCTTATGGTTTGGTTTGGTCTTCACCATGGTGGTCATAATTGGGATGATAACGCCGGTTTTCGGTTATAACCTATTCTATTTCAGAGGCTTAGGTCATGCCGATGTGAACATGATGGATATCTATTTGGCTATTTTGCCCTACATTCCACTTATGCTTGCTAGTCTGGCTTTATGTATTATATTCCCTGAGATAGTTCTGTGGCTTCCCAACAGGATGATTAAGTAAGAGGAGTTATTGAAAACTTTGTTTACGACACCTGTTCCAGATGAAAATGTCATTCCTCAAGGTGGTCAACCATTTCAAAAGCATTAAGTTAGGATCTATCCCTGAACGAGCGCTGAGAAGCATCTTTTTAGATTTCCCGAAGCCATAGACCCTTCGGGATGCATCTTTGCTACTTACTATGTGGAGACCCCCATTAATCTGCCTGAGGCTGCTGAGGCTATTGCTGCTGAATAGTCTACGGGTACCTGGATCCGGTGTAAATGCGAGAAACACCCTGAGCTACGGGTGGCAATAGACTACTTTGGCGGTAAGAGATAGGGCTGAGAGGTTTGGCAACAGTGAGTTGGCAAGAGCCACGAAAGTTAAATTTTGACTCAAATCTAAAGTAAAATTAAGCAGTCACAGGCAAAAAGGAGTGAATTATGCCAGGAAGTTATAAAGGTGGTTATATGGGCAGAATATTAAATGTAGACCTATCTAAAGGCAAGATAGGTGAAGAAGCTTTGCCCGGTGATGATGTTTTGAGGAAATATATTGGCTGCTGGGGCCTGGGCCTCCGATTTCTTTATGATCTTCTTCCTCCGGGTTACGCCGCCACTGATCCGGAGAACCCTTTGATCTTCTTCACTGGGCCCCTCACAGGGTTGAACCTTCCGGGAGCTACAAACATCACCCTGGCCACGAAAAACTTCGATACTAACTTCACCGTGGGTCGCTCGCATTCTCATGGCCGGTTTGGAATCTTGCTAAAAATGGCTGGCTATGATGGGGTGATCATTACAGGCCGTTCAGAGAAGCCAGTTTACCTCTGGATTCACCAAGGCAAGGCAGAATTGCGGGATGCCAGCGGCCTTTGGGGAAAGGATACCCACGATTCAGAGGACCATATCAAAATGGATGTCCAAGAGGCCAGATCGAGCGTGGCCGCCATCGGGCCTGCGGGGGAAAATCTTTGTGCCGGAGGAATGATCGCCAATGACAAGAATCACTCCTTCTCGCACAGCGGGGTTGGATCTGCCATGGGGGCGAAAAAACTGAAAGCGATTGCTATCTTTGGGAATGCTCCGGTGGCGGTGGCTGATGCTGAGCGATTGGAAAGGGTCCGCAAACAATGGAGGGAGGCCCTGGACAGGCCGGGGCATTTCGGCATGAAAGTGGGCCAGGCCAAGACTAAGATGGCAGAATACCGGTACATGCTCGATCTCATCGGCTTCGTGGGCAGAAATTTCCGCATCAATCAGCTTAGCGATTTTGGCCGGGGGTGGTCCAGGCAGAAGTTCACTCCCAGGCCATGCCCAACCTGCCCCATCGGCTGTTCCTATGATGTTCAGGTGATGGAGGGTGCGCACAAGGGGTATATAGCAACTTTGAGCGGGGGAGGCGAGGCCTTGGAGGGAGCTGGTTCCATTCTGAACGTTCTGGAGCCAGGGACGATTTTTTACCTGACAGACCAATATGATCGATTGGGCATCGAAGGGAGTGCGGCCGGGTGCACCATTGCCATGGCCATGGAAGCCTTTGAAAAAGGTTTGATCAAAGGGATGGACACGGATGGTCTGGAGCTCATCTGGGGAGATGCCGAGGTAGCGGAAAACCTGCTTCGCAAAATGGTTTACCGGGAAGGTTTCGGCGAGATCTTAGCCCCGGGGGTGAAAGAAGCGGCGGAAGCTATCGGAGGCGAAGCCCCTGATTTTGCCGCCCATATCAAAGGCTCAGGAATCAACCTGCACGACTGGCGGTCAGCTTGGGGGGTTCTTTTCGGTCAGATCGTGGGGAGTGCTGCTGGGTGGCCTGCCCCCGGAGCGGACTGCTGGACCATAGAGCCCGATGCCGGGTATCCGTAGCTAACGGAACGATTCGATCCTCGCTCCAA
>JACRCA010000167.1 GCA_016234425.1 Deltaproteobacteria bacterium
GACTTGAGGCCGGTTCAATATCAGGACGGCAATCCCATCGTTCACTTCCACCAGAAGTTCGCTCTGCTCCTCCATTTTTCCATCCCCCTTATTTACGAATCTCTTTCTTTGGTGTTGCCGAGAGCCTGAGAAACCTTTTTGCCCGTCTCTATCAGCAACGGGATGTATCGATTTTTAAGGATCTTCTCCAATTTAGTTGGTGAAAATTTCATCAGTTTGTTAGAAATCGTAAATATTTATGCCTTGGCAGAAGCCCTGTCGTTGGCGCCGCCCCCTTCTCCCCTTTTTTGGCGACTGACGGCCATCTGACCGGCGCCATGGATTCGCTGGAAATATCTTATCTCAATTCCAGCATTATATTAACGAGTTAAATAACAATTTGATCAATTAATTTGGAGAAGATCCTTTTATCCTAAGGGGATAATATTGCCCTAAAAAACCCTTGTCAAGATAATATTGGAAATGCCGGGAAGGGGGCTATGGCGCACCCTGGACGAGGCGCAAAGCTTTAAGCAGGGCATTGTTCTCCTTGCGGCTGCGTATAGCGATACGGAAAAAATAGGGACCAAGGTGATGAAAGGAATTGCAGTCGCGAATGAGGATTCCATGGGGGATCAATTTTTCCCGGAGCTGGGCGGCGCTGAGGTTTAAGGAGGGATGTAATTGGACCAGGAGATAATTGGCTGCGCTGGGATAAGGAACAAAGCCGGGAATAGACCGAAGTCCGTGCGTTAGATGATCCCGCTCTGAGTCAATGAATTTTTTTGTCCGGGCAATGTAGCCTCCATCTCTTAAGCTTTCCACTGCGGCGATCTGAGCTAAGGCATTGACGGTCCAGGGCTCTTTGTTCTGCCAGAATTTTTGGATGATATCTGGGTTAGAGATTATATAACCGACCCTCAGGCCAGGCAAAGCAAAGAATTTCGTCAACGACCTGAGAATGACAAGGCGCGAGGACATTTTGACCCTTTCTTTCAACGATTCTTCTTCGATAAAGTCTATGAAAGCCTCATCCAGAATAAACCAGACTTTCTCTCGTTCTGTCTCGGCCAAAATTTTCAAAAGATCTTCTTTCTCCGTTAGAATCCCTGTAGGATTGTTGGGGTTACAGAGATAGAGCGCATCATACCCCTGGGTCAGGGCGAAGAGCAGGCTCTCGACATTGAGTTCGAAGCCATCTTCCTCTCTCGTCTCAAAATAATGAATGCTGCAGTTTGACCTTTCGGCTAAACATTCAAGGGCATTTTCATACTCGCTAAAGGCCGGAGTCGCAATCAGGGCCCGCTGGATATGCAGAACGCGAGGAATGGCATAAATGAACTCTGTGGAGCCAGCGCCGACCAGAATTTGATCCGCCTCCAGTCCATGGAACTGGGCCAATGCCTGTCTAAGGCCAGAACAGTGAGGATCGGGGTAATGAAGGACGGCCGAAAGACCTTCTCTCAATCTCTTTTCAGCTTTTTTGGAAATCCCGAGGGGATTGATGGAGGCGCTGAAATCGATGATCTCGTGCGAGTCGAGGCCAAACTTTTGGGCAATTTCATATATGTTGCCACCGTGGATTTTGTTCATGAGAATACCCCAAAATGCAGAATTCAGGAGTCAGGAGTCAGAATTCAGAATAGAAATTCTGGCTCCTGAATTCTGATGATCTCGTGAAAAGTCGTCATTCCCGCGTAGGCGGGAATCCAGAATCCACGAAACTCATTGAAAAGACTGGATTCCCGTTTTCACGGGAATGACAGAAAAGCGCATTTACGGACTTTTTACGGTTTCATCAATTCTGACTAATACCCTTCAGTTACAAAATTTAACCCAAAAGGTGGGTTATCGCCAAGATAAAATATTTGTCACCGCCCAGGAAATAAAAAGCGAGAGAAAAAGCATCGATAAAGAAGAAAGGTACAGGATTTTCCAGGCTTCCCGCACATCTTTGAAGTCGAGCTCTTTTTTTCGGTCCCCTATAAATGGCTTCCGGCTGGGCTGACTAAAATAATAATTCAAGCCCCCCAGTTGCACTCCCAAGGCTCCAGCCATGGCGGCCTCTGGCCAAGCGCTATTGGGACTCTCATGCTTCCGCCGATCTCTCTTTAAGATGCTGAGAGAATCCTTCCAGGGTTTGCCGAGAAGCAGGGCGGAAAAGACGATGAGGTAGCCAGAGAGTCGGGCAGGGATAAAATTTACCGCATCATCCAGCTTTGCCGAGGCCCAGCCGATATGCCGGTAGCGTTCATTCTTGTAGCCGACCATGGAATCCAAGGTGTTTACAGCTTTATAAGTCATGGCCCAGGAAGGACCTCCCAGACCGAGGCAGAAGAGGGGAGCAATCACGCCATCGGATATATTCTCGCCGATGGTTTCCACGAGAGCCCGGAGAATTTCTGGCTCATCGAGATGAGCGGTATCCCTTCCCACTAAGAAAGAAAGATCCCGACGGGCTCTGTGGAAGTCTGCAGCTGCAAGAGCCTGGAGGACTTTTCGGGTCTCCACGTACAAGTCCCTTGTCGCCAATGTAGTGTAGGCCAAAAAAATCGAGCAGGCCAACCCAGCAGCCCAGTAAAAACTTTCCGCCCAATGAATCAGATATGTTGTCACCAAGAAAGTAATGGCACAGACAACGAGGGCAAGCAGGACTCCAGAAGACTTGAGCCCCAAAGGGGAACTTCCCAAATGCCGCAACAGGTTTTCTGAGAAACGAATCAGTCTGCCAATCAAACGCACGGGATGGGGAAACCACTGAGGATCACCCAGAATAAGGTCGAGGACGTAAGCCGAGGTGAGCGCGATGGGCGGCAAAATGTTCCCCCTTATTGAATGCGGAATGTGGAATGCGAAATGCGGAATGAAGAATTCCAATTTTGGGATGGGGGAATCATTTCTCTATTCCGCATTCCCCACTCTGCATTCGGCATTAGGGTACGCCAATGATCCGGTAAATCCTTTCTATGTCCAGAGCGTTCCGCAGGGCAGCGGCCAGCCGGTCATATTCTTTCTCTTTGAAAGCGCGGTAATTGAAGTCTTCACTCCTTGACCAAGAGAAAATCCCTTTATTCCGTCGAATGAAGTCAATGAAGCGTCGCCGAAATCCGTCGTTATCAAAAAGACCATGGATGTAAGTTCCCCAAACCTTCCCATCGGCAGAGATGGCCCCATCTTCTACTTCGACCTTTTGGCCGAGCCTATCGATGATTTTGAAAATCGGTGGAACGCAACTTTCCCTTTCGGTATCTCCCATATGGATTTCATACCCTTGGAGGATCTCTTGCTCACCGGTCAGGGGAACGGCTTTTACCTGGAAAGTCATCTTCTCTCTCTTAAGCATCGTTTCCACGTTTAGGAGGCCCAACCCCTCCACTCCTCCCAAGGAAGTCTCCACACCAAAAGGGTCGCGGATAGTTCTCCCCAGCATCTGAAAACCACCGCAAATTCCGATGACCATCTTGCCAGATCGCCGCAATGCCAGGATTTCATCCACATAACCCTCCCTTTTCAAAAAAAGAAAGTCTTCGATTGTATTCTTCGAACCGGGGAGAATCACGGCATCCGCCTCTCCAATCTTTTGCCCGGACTGCACGTAGCGCAAATTGACTTCAGGTTCTTTTTCCAGGGGATCAAAATCCGTGAAATTGGATATGTGAGGCAGGTAAAGGACGGCGATAGAAACTTGCCTTCTTCCTTGGAAGCAGATTTTCTCCAGAACTACTCCGTCCTCTTCGGGTAGATAAAGATCCATCAGGTAGGGAATGACACCCAGGACGGGAATGCCAGTCTTCTTCTCTAAAAATTTCAGCCCAGGTGCCAGTAAGTTAAAGTCTCCCCGGAATTTGTTTATGATAAAACCCTTGATTCTCTCCCGCTCTGCGTTGCTCAGAAGCTCCAGCGTGCCCACGAGGGAGGCGAAGACACCCCCCTTATCGATGTCCCCCACTAAGAGGACTGGGGCATCGATCGCTTCCGCAACTCCCATGTTGGCGATGTCCCCATCACGCAGGTTGATCTCCGCTGGGCTCCCCGCCCCTTCGATCACAATCACTTGATATCTCTCGGCTAATCGCGCGTAACTTTCCAGGACCCTGCGACGCGCTTCTTTCTTGAAGCCATGGTATTCGTCGGCATTCATATTTCTGAAGACTTTGCCTTGGATGATGACCTGCGCGCCGATGTCTGTGTTGGGCTTGAGAAGGATGGGGTTCATATCCACATGAGGCTGAAGTCCGGCCGCCTCAGCCTGCACCACCTGCGCCCGGCCCATCTCCCCTCCTTCCATAGTAACAAAGGAGTTGAGGGCCATATTCTGGGACTTGAAGGGAGCGACCCTGTAACCATCCTGTTTGAGCACCCGGCACAGGCCAGCGACGATTATGCTCTTGCCCACAAAAGAGCCGGTTCCCTGAATCATTAAAGGTCTGGCAGGCATAGAAAACCAATCACTTGAATATTGGAAAGATGGAATAATGGAATATTGGGTTTAAGCAGAGCAAGGTTTTTCTTGATTCTTCTACCCATTTTTCCAACATTCCAATATTCCATCATTCCATTCAATTGTTTGAAAACTTGGGTGCTGGAACTTTTCGGCAGAGGGTCCAGGCCTGAAAACGGGGCGTGTAACGAATTAAGAAAATTTCTCCACCCGTCGCTTTCACCTTGAAATAGTCATGCCGGAGGTCTCTGGGGTCTGGACCCGCTTGATACCACCGGTCCAAGACCTCGAGGATCTCGTAGCGTTTCCCCTGATGGATGATAGCCCGAGGGGTTTCCTCGCCTTTGTGACCAGCGTAACACTCCACATCAATCTCTTCAAAGACCCACTCTTTTTTCATATTGTTTCGCCACAGAGGACACAGAGGTCACAGAGTGAAAATTTCAAATCAAAAGCACGGAGACCTAAAAATATAGATGCTCAACTGAACGAATGATAAAAGTTTAGATTTTGAAAATTAGAATGTTGAATCCGCTTTAAATTTCAATATTGGGATTCCGGATTTAAGCAAAATTTTTCTCTGTGTTCTCGGTGCCCTCTGTGGCAAATCGCTTTTATCAAAGAATTTTGAAAACGATACCCACTTTTAACCATCCTTCCTTGTAGGGGAATGGAGCAGCATCGCGGACCGTTTCGATAGAAGCCTTGTCTAAAATTTCCGACCCGGAAGACTCTACGATTTCTACTGTTTCTATCTGACCCTTGGGCTGGAGTTTAAAACGCACTACTGCTGTGCCCTCAATTCCCATCTTCCTGGCAATCTTCGGGTAACGTTTGGCCGATTCGATCTTTCGGATAATCTCTAAAAGTATAGGGTCAATTTCTTGAGATGAGGAAGGAATTTTGGTCAAACGCAGGGGGGCCTCATCTTCTTTGGCCGGACCGGAACCCCTGCTCCCGCCTCCGCCAGGAATTTCTTTCCCTCCTTTTCCCAATCCCGCTGAAGCCAAGAAGATGGGAGAGGAGTCCATTCTTTCTGCTGAATTTCCAATCCCTTCGGAGGATAGTGCCGAGGTCTCTGAGCCCCTACCTCCCAAACTTTGCGGTCGTTTCAGGATCGCTTGGTGAGCGGGCTGCGTTTGGCGGGGGCCAAGATCCTGAAATACTGGGCCACTTGGACCACTTGCTTGGGGATCTCCTCCCGGATGGTCTGAATCGGTTTTCTCCCTCGATTCTCTGATTTTTATCTGAGCCTGCAGAGGTTCTGGAGGTAGCTTTTCTTTTTCTCCCGGCTTCTCTTCTCTGAGTTCTGCCGGAGCTGGCTCAGCCTTCTCTGGTTCCCGCTGTTGTTTCTGCTCCTCTTTTTTTTCTTGCTCAATCTCTCTCTTTTCCTCTTTTGATTCCTCCATCCCTTCTTTTTTAACAGCAGGGGTGGTCACCGCTATCTCTACTTCCTTTGTCTTCGGGAGGTCCTCTCTCTTGGGAAGATTCAATGAGGCAGCTTTCTTTATCTTAGGTTTTTTCTCTATCGTTTCAACAAGGGAAACTTGCAGGATGCTCTTGGGAAATACCCGCTTCGCCAGAGGAACTTCCCAGGAGAAAAGGAGCAGTAGTACAGTACCATGAAGGAGGATCGAGATGAAAAAGAAACGTTTTTTAAAAAGCAAAGGAAACTCCTGCGTTCAATTAACGAGCGAGTGGATGGGCGGTGGATAACTTCCTACCACACAAATTTTCGATCAACCAGATATTTTAATGCCTCCAAAAAGGGAAAACCTTGGTGTCCCATAACCCCAGACATCTTCATATTCCCTGTCAAATAGGTTTTCTATACGACCAAAAACCCGGATGTTTTTGGAAATATCATAGGAGACAGCCAGGTTAACTAAGGTGTAATCACCTACCTCACCCCTTTCGGGGTAAGGTGTCCAATCATCTCTCTTCCCCACATAGATTACGTCGAGGTTAGCATTCCCCTTATTGAGGAAGCGGTAGTTTAGGTTCAGGCTGCCTTTATGCCGTGGTCTTCTCAGAAGCCTCTTTCCGGTTTCTTTGTCCTCGGTGTCGGTATATGTATAGCTTGCACCTATGGTCAGATCTTCGATAGGACGAACTGAGGCAAACATTTCCACACCTTCAGCCTTGGCCTTAGCAATATTGACATATCCTTTAGCCCAATCGAAATCAATAAGATCTTCAAAGTCATTCCGAAAGTAAGTAGCGCCAAATGTCAACCTGTCCTTGAAGAGATATTGCTCTATTCCTACATCCCATCCCTTACTC
>JACRCA010000016.1 GCA_016234425.1 Deltaproteobacteria bacterium
AAATATTTCCTTTAAAGGAGGTTTACGATGGCCTTAAAGACAGGAAAGGAATATATCCAAAGCCTGCGAGAGATGAACCCTCATCCCACGGTTTATCTCTTCGGGGAGAAAATAAAAGACCCCTATGATCATCCGATGGTCAAGCCATCACAGAACGCGGTGGCCCTCACCTATGATCTGGCCCACGACCCTCTGTACGAAGACCTGATGACGGCCCGCTCTCATCTTACGGGCCAAAGAGTAAATCGCTTCGGCCACCTCTACCAGAGCCGGGATGACCTGGTGAACAAAATCAAGATGTTCCGCCTTCTGGGGCAGATGACCGCAACCTGTTTCCAGCGGTGCACCACCTGCGATGGGGGAAACATCATGTACCTGGCTACCTACGAGGTAGACCAGAAGATGGGCACAAAGTACCATGAGCGGTTTAAGAAATTTTTCCGGAATTTACAGGAGGATGACCTCATCGCGGGGATCGCCATGACGGATGTGAAAGGAGATCGGAGTCTGAGACCCAGTGAGCAAGCCGATCCGGATCTCTACCTTCATGTCGTGGAAGAAAAAAAAGACGGAATTATGGTGCGGGGGGCCAAGGCGCACCAGACTGGGGCGCTGAATTGTCACTACACCGTGGTTATGCCCACCCGAGCCATGGGGCCAGAAGATAAAGATTACGCGGTAGCTTTCTCCGTGCCTATGAGGGCTCCAGGATTGATTCATATTTACGGCCGGCAGTTCTCCGACACGCGGAAGTTGGAGGGAGGATCGATGGACACCGGCAACGCTCTCTTTGGGATGCAGGAGACCCTTCTGATCTTCGACAACATTTTCGTCCCTTGGGAGAGTGTTTTTCTTTACAAGGAATATGAATTTGCGGAAAGAATCAGTGGCCTTCTCGGGTCGCACCACCGCTGCAGTTATGGCGGATGTAAGACCGGGGTGAGCGACGTTCTGATCGGGGCGACCGCTTTGCTGGCCCAATACAATGGCGTGGCCAAGGCCGCCCATGTTCGCAGCAAAATTACGGAGATGATCACCCTATCGGAAACTCTGTACGGTTGCGGGTTGGCTTCGGCTTATGAAGGCCAGCGGACGCCAGCGGGGAATTATATGAACGACTTCCTCCTGGCCAATGTGTGCAAGCTGAATGTGGCCCGGGTTACGAATCAGATCGGGCAGCTGGCCCTCGATATAGCCGGGGGGATGGTCACCACCATGCCCTCAGAGAAGGATTTTCGCAGCCCAGAGGTGGGAAAATATTTAGAGAAATACTTGCAGGGAGTAAAAGAAGTTCCCACTGAGCATCGCATGCGTATTTTCCGCTTGATCGAGAACCTGATGTTCGGTGCAGGGGCTGGAGGGTATGTGGTGGAATCCATTCATGGCGCCGGTTCACCGGAAGCGCAGAAGACCATGATCCCGAGAGAGTCCAACCTGGATCTAAAGATCTCCTTGGCCAAACGCATCGCCGGGATAAAAGAAAAAGAATAGGAGGAAAAGAAACCGTTACCGCAGAGTCCGCTGAGAACGCAGAGACGGAGTACTCTGCGATCTCTGCGGTGAATATCAAATTTGAGGAGTAGTCATGGCCAAATTAGCCATGAGTTATTATTATTCTCCTGGTGAGATTCCCCCGGGAATTACGCTCAATGAGTACTTCGAGCAGACGGTCAAACGCTATCACCAAAAGGAAGCCCTGATCTTTCGGGAACAGAAAATTACCTGGGGTGAGCTAAAGCTTTTAGTAGACCGGATGGCTTTTGCCTTCATCGACTTGGGGATGCGACATGGGGACATGGTTGTCATTCTTTTCCCCAATCGGCCAGAGTTCATCATCAGCCTGCTGGCTGCTGCCAAATTGGGAGCCATTTCGGTTCCCATATCCGAACGACTGAGAAAGAAAGAAATCGAGTACATCCTCCGCCAGACCGAAGCGAAGGCAGCTGTGGCGATCTCCGAGTTCTGGGGCTTCTCCTTCTCTGATCTTTTCCAGGAACTTCAAGAAGCCATTCCTACTTTGCAACAGGTGATTGTCTCCGGGCAAAAGCGTCATCCCAGGGAGCTCATCTTGGAAGAGCTGGTAGCCAAAGAATGGGAAAAGAAGTTTCCAGAAAATTATTACCAGGAGCTCTATTTAAGGGATTTTCCAGTGGAAGGGGATGATCTTTTGGAGATCATCTTCACCTCGGGTACTACGGGCACGCCCAAGGGGGTGATGCATAGCCACAACACCCGGTGCCGCTCGGCTTTGGGCACAGCCACCTGCCTCGACCTAAAGCCCGAAGATGTCTGGCTGATCATGGTCCCCCTTTCCCACACTACTGCTCTGGTCAATGCTTTTTACGCCTCCGCGATCAAGGGCTCTTGCCAGGTTTTGCTCGAGACCTGGAATGTGGAAGAAGCCATGAAGGAGATCACCCGTCATCGGGTAACTCTGCCTATCGGAGTACCCACCATGCCCATCATGATGCTCCAGAGGCCTGATTTTGACAAATACGACTTTTCCTCCGTAAGAGCCATGGTGCTGGCCGGGGCGCCGCTTCCCATCGAAGTAGCCAGGCAGATCATTCAGAAGATGGGGTGTTATGTAACATCGGCCTATGGCATGACTGAGACGGCCATGAGTAACATCACCCGGCTGGACGATCCAGTGGAAGTTGTCTGCGAGACCGTAGGAAGACCCCAGCCGGGGATGGAGCACAAGGTGGTGGACGAAAAGCGACGCATCGTTCCCCTCGGCGTCAAAGGGGAAGCCTGCGCGCGGGGACAGAATGTTTGTCTCGGGTACTTTAAAGACCCGGAGCGCACAGCCCAAACCATCGATGAGCGCGGGTGGATATACAGTGGCGACTTAGCGACTATGGATGAGAATGGCAACCTGCGCATCGTTGGGCGGATTAAAGATATGATCGTGCGTGGCGGAGAGAACATCTCGCCCACAGAGATCGAAGACCTCCTCTACACCTATCCAAAGGTCGCTCAGGTAAGCGTGGTGGCTATTCCGGATGAACGCCTGGGGGAGAAAACTTGCGCCTGCCTCATTCCCAAGCCTGGGGAACACATCACGCAGGAAGAAATCAAGGCTTTTTTTAAGGATAGAGTCGCTCACTTTAAAATCCCCGATCGGGTGGAACTGATGCCTGAGTTCCCCACCACGCCCAGCGGCAAGATCAAAAAGAACGTGCTGCGGGAAATGATGGTGGAGAAAATTCAGAAGGAGAGAGAACAAAGAGGGTAGGGGATGCCTCGGAGAAAGCTTACCTACAGCTACTGCCAAATATTAGGAATCAACCGCCCCAAAGGACAGACCTTTGGTCAAATGCTGAGGGAAACAGCCGAGCGATACCCGGACCATAGGGCCATTATTTTTCAAGACCAGAAATATACCTATCGGGAATTCCAGGCCGCGGCCAATTCCTTAGCCCAGGCGCTGATTGATTTGGGCCTTACCCGTGGGGATAAGTTAGGCTTGCTACTTCCCGACTGGCCAGAGTATTCCATCTCCCTTTACGCTTGCGCCAAACTGGGAGTGATCGTATCCCCCATGAATCCTCTTTACCGGAAGATGGAGATTCTGACCGTCCTGAATCATCTGGAAGCCAAAGCCCTGATCATCCCAGAAGAATGGCGAGATTTTTCCTTTGTTGATCTCTTGGGAGAAATCCGTTCAGAAATCCCTTCGCTTAAGCACATCATTGTCAAAGGAAAACCGAAGGAAGGGATGTTGAACTTTGAGGCCTTGCTCTCCCAGAACTGGGGGAAAAAGTTCGGCCCCGGGTTTTTGGAGAAATACCTGCAAGAAAACCCCGTAGAGGCTGACGACATCCTAGAAATCGCCTACACCTCAGGCACCACCGGTCGGCCCAAGGGCGTGGTGGAGACGCATAATACCCGTATGCTTCACTCTGTAGGAATTGCCGAGCGGATAAAAGCTTCAGAAAAAGATGTATGGCTCAACATGACTCCTCTTTTCCATACCACGGGCAACTGCGTCGTGCAACATACGGCTTTCCTAACCGGAGGGACTTTGATTCTCCTGGGCCGGTACAGTACGGAGTTATCTCTGCGAGAACTGGACCGGTGTAAAGCAACCATCGCCGTAGGCGTTCCCACCATGTTCATTGACCTGATGAATCATCCCAACTTCGGAAAAACCGACGTGTCCTCCTTGCGCTTTGCCCTGTTCACCGGCGCGCCCATGCCTCCCGAGGTGGCCTTGCAGATCGTCAAGAAGCTCCAATGCGGCATTCTCCAAGGAGACGGAACCACCGAATGCGGCAGTAACGTCTTGAGCCTTCCCGACTCACCCGTGGAGTTGATTGCTGAGAGTCCAGGCCCACCCCTGGCTGTAGGAAACGAAGTCAAGGTTGTGGATTCGAAGACAAACCGGATTGTTCCGGTGGGTGTTCTGGGGGAGATATGCCACCGGGGCCCCACAAACTTTCTCGGGTATTATAAGGATCCCGAGCTGACGGCTGAGGCCGTTGATGAAAAAGGATGGTTTCACAGTGGAGACCTGGGAACCATGGATGAAGAGGGGAACATCCGGCTGAAAGGTCGGATCAAAGATATGATCATCCGCGGCGGGGAGAACATCTACACCACCGATGTGGAAAGCATCCTCTACACGCACCCGAAAGTAAAAGAGTGTCAGGTGGTGGGATGCCCAGACGAGCGGCTGGGAGAGAAGACTCTGGCCTGCATTATTGCCAAGAAGGCCGGTGAAGTAGTGACTCGTGAAGAAGTCTATGAATTCATGAAGGACAAAACGGCCAAATACAAAATCCCAGATCAAGTGATTACGATGGAGGATTTTCCCCGCACGGCCAGTGGAAAGGTGCAAAAATTCAAACTTCGGGAAATGGCCGCACCGAAGATGAAAGGGAGATAAGGTAAGGAGGGAGACGACCCAAAGCCATGACCGTTCAAGGGTTTGGAGAATTGGGAAAAAGGAATGAACCTCGGGGAGTGCTCGCGGTATGTAACGACGTCGATCCAAAGAACGAAACTGACTATAACGAATGGTATTTTCAACAACATCTGCTGGAACGGCTGGGGGTCCCAGGATTTCTTACTGGCCGTCGGTATGTGGCCATTGGTGGCGGGCCCAAATATTTTACTTATTACACGACAACCTCTGTAGAGATTATGAGGAGCCCTGCCTACCTCGAACGAGTCAACAATCCAACAGACTGGACCCGGCGAAACATGGCCTTCTTCCGGAATATGAGCCGGACCGCTTGCCGCGAGACCCTGGATATGGGAAGAGGAATCGGGAGCACGGCAGTGACCATGGGAATTAGGCCCGCTGCTGGCCAGGAAAACGACCTGCGCAAATGGATCGCTGAATCGTTTTTTCCCGATCTGCTCAAGTCACCCGGTGCCAGCGGTATCATCCGTGGCCATCTCTGGGAGGGCGATCCGGGAGTAAGCACGCAGAAGACTGCTGAGCAGGCCTTGCGCGGGGGAAAGGACCAGATGGTGGACTGGGTGTTGGTCATAGAAGCTTCGTCCCCGGCGCAGGCTGAAAAAGCAAGCCAGATGCTGGCAGCGTATTCATTTGTTGAGTGGGGTGCAGAGAGCGTGGAACCCCCTTTGGTTTATCGCCTCCTGCACTACTTGCCGGGCCCAGATGGTCGTTGATCAAATGATGGGGGTATGATTATGGAAGAGAAACTCGGGTTTATCGGTCTGGGAGCCATGGGTCAGCCCATGTCCAGAAGGCTACTGGAGGCAGGTCATCAGCTGGTTGTGTATGACCTAAGGCCGCAGGCAATTGCAGCCCTGGTGCAAAAAGGGGCGGAGGGTGCTTCTTCGGTCAAGGAACTTGCCGAGAGATGCCGGAAGGTCATCACCATCGTGCCCAATTCCGATGCTGTAGAAAAGGTGGTTTTCGGTCCGGAAGGCTTTTTGAAGGGAGCAAAGGCTGGAGATATCTTAATTGAGATGACCAGCGCTTACCCGCCAAGCACCCTAAAAATTCACCAAGCCCTTTCTGCCAAAGGGGTATCTATGATCGATGCTCCGGTGAGCGGGGGAGTGGTGGGGGCAGAAGCCGGGACCCTATCGATTATGGTGGGGGGAGATGAAAAGGTCTTTGATTCCTGCCGGCCGATCCTTTCGGTCTTGGGGAAAAATCTCTTTTACATGGGCGCAATAGGTTCTGGCCATGTGGCGAAGGCCATCAATAATTTCTTATCGGCCACGAGCATGGCCGCTACTTCAGAGGCAATTATCTTGGCCACTAAATTGGGCCTTTCCCCTCAGCGGGTGATCGAAGTCTTGCAGGTCAGCACGGGCCGCAGTTACTCTACGGAGCTCAAATTTCCTAAATTCGTATTGCCCCGAACCTTCAATTCCGGATTTACCATCGACCTTATGTACAAGGACATCGACACTGTTACCCGAATGGCCCGGGAATATAAAATCCCGATGTTCCTCGCGAACATGGTGCAACAAATCTTCGGGTGTGCCATGATCCATGTGGGGGAGAAAAATGATCACACAGCTATCTTCGCTTATCTGGAAGATTTGGCCATAGGAAAGAGAGAGGCCTGAAAGAGAGACAAATGGAGCACTACCGGATGCTTTTCTCTCCCTTTGTTTTCGGCAGCCTTCGCCTGAAGAATCGTATCCTCGTGGCCGCGATGGGAAACAATTTTTCCCACCCCGAGGGATCGGTCAGCGATCGGGCAATCGCTTATTACAAGGAAAGGGGCAAGGGAGGGGCCGGACTGATCATCACCGAAGCCAGCCCCGTAAGTTCTTTGGGTAGACATCGGGGGCGAAGCTTTTGCGCCTTTGATGATTCTTTTTTGCCAGGTCTTCGCCGCCTGGTCACCTCTGTTCATGCTGAAGGTTCGGCCATTGCGCTGCAACTCCATCACGCTGGAAGGCTGGCAGATCCGGAGATTAGCGGAGGCGTGCCCTTGGCCCCTTCTCTCATCCCGAGAGCCCCTGGACTGCCTCTGCCGAAAGAAATGAGCGGGGAAGATATCCAGCAGGTCCTCGGCCAATTCGGTGCCGCAGCGCGCCGGGCCGGGCGGCCTGGAAGCTGCCCGGGTGGCCAGAAAACGCGGCCACCAGGTTACCCTTTTGGAAAGAGGTCTCCGTTTGGGTGGTCAGTTAATGCTGGCTTCAATTCCTCCCCACAAACAGAACCTGATGAAAGCCGTCGAATGGCTGGAGCGGGAAGTCAGAAGAGATGGCGTGGAAATCAGGCTGAACACCGAGGGGAATGATGAGAATATCAAAAACGAGAAACCAGATGCGGTCATCGTGGCTACCGGGGCCCTGCCCATCTCACCCGATTCTTTTACCGGGCCTCGCGTTCTGACCGCTTGGGAGGTACTCTCCGGAAAAGAGACTGGGCAGAAGGTCCTCATCCTGGGCGGAGGGATGGTGGGAATGGAGACGGCTGAGTTCTTATCCCAAAAAGGATGCCAGGT
>JACRCA010000165.1 GCA_016234425.1 Deltaproteobacteria bacterium
AAGAATTTGCCACAGGGCTGACCAACTTTGGTTCCGCAGAAATCAACAAAATCAAAGGTCTGAAGACCAGCGAGGTGGAAAGCAAGTTAGGATACAAATCCGGCGATGAGATCATTCACCGGGATGACCTGGTGTGTGCTCCATTTTAAGCAGAGGATGAATTAAATGAACTGTGAACGGGAAAATGGTTCATAATATTGTTCATCGTTCATTGACCCTTGGTTAAGGAGATGCGCATGTCTTGGAAAAATGAAATCCTTAAGGTCGCCCAAAAAGCCCGGCAGGCCTGCCACGTCCTGGCCAACCTTCCTACCGCCACCAAGAATGCGGCTCTCGAAGGGATGGCTGAAGCTTTGATGCAATCATCATCCAAACTGAAAAAAGCCAATGCCGTAGATGTATCCGCAGCCAGAAAAGCTGGACTTCCTGCCGCCATGATCGACCGCCTAACCCTTTCTGACAGTGTCCTCCAATCGATGGCCAGGAGCCTCAAAGAGGTAGCTTTGCTTCCAGACCCCGTCGGGGAAGTAAGCAAGATGTGGCAGCGCCCCAACGGCCTTTGGGTAGGAAAGATGCGCATCCCCTTGGGAGTGATCGGATTCATCTATGAATCGCGCCCGAATGTAACCTCGGATGCTGCTGGACTTTGCCTGAAGGCAGGAAACGCCGTTATTTTGCGGGGAGGCTCCGAAGCCATAAACTCCAACCTGGCCATCGCCGAAATCCTGCAGGGTGTTAGCCAGCGGCATGGAATCCCGGGTGGGGCCATCCAGGTCATCCCGACTACCTCCCGTCAGGCCGTGGAGGAAATGCTCAAGCTGGAAGAATACATCGACGTCATCATCCCCAGAGGGGGAGAAGAATTAATCCGCTTTGTTGTGTCTCACTCCCAGATCCCGGTCATCAAGCATTACAAAGGCGTCTGCCATGTTTTTGTGGACGCTTCCGCGGACCTGGAGATGGCCCAAACCATCTCCTACAATGCCAAGGTCCAGCGCCCGGGCGTTTGCAACGCCATGGAGACCCTCCTGGTGCATCGGAAGATCGCCTGGCACTTTCTTCCCCCGATGGCTGCAAAATTTAGAGCCGCCGGGGTGGAGCTGCGGGGTTGCCCGGAGACAAGGCGCATCCTTAAGTCCGTCAAGGCAGCCAAAGAAGCTGACTGGTCCGCGGAATACTTGGACCTGATTCTGGCTGTTCGGGTGATGGCTGGGCTGGATGAGGCCATGGCCCACATCATCCGCTATGGTTCCTCTCATACAGACTCCATCGTCACCCAGGATTACACCAACGCCCAAAGATTTCTCCGAGAGGTTCCCTCTTCCACGGTATTGGTGAACGCTTCCACGCGCTTCAGCGATGGCTTCGAGTTGGGACTGGGCGCGGAAATTGGCATCAGTACTACCAAGCTTCACGCCTTCGGCCCCATGGGGGTTGAAGACCTGACCACGTCCAAATTCATCGTCTACGGATCCGGGCAGATTCGTACATGAAGAAGATTGGTCTCTTCGGAGGAACCTTTAATCCCATCCATTATGGCCACCTTCGCTCCGCGGAGGAGATCTGCGAATCATTCCAACTCGATCAAGTGATCTTCATCCCGGCTTCTTTCCCACCCCACAAGAAGGAAGGGAAGATTCTTCCTGCCCCCCTGCGTGTAGAAATGTTACGGCTGGCCATTGCGGACAATCCTCATTTTTCTCTCTCGGAGGTGGAACTGCAGCGGCCGGGTAAGTCCTACTCCGTGGAGACGGTTGGTCACTTCCGCCAGCAGTTCGGCTCCGACACTCAACTTTATTTTATTCTCGGCCTGGATGCTTTCCTGGAGATCGACACCTGGAAGGAGTATACCTCTCTTTTCGGACTATGCCATTTCATCATCATGACCCGTCCAGGCTTTGGGAAAAGCTTCTCGCCGGAATGCCTTCCCGTTGAACTGGCCAAGGATTTTTGTTATGATGCGCAAAAGGGCGGTTATGCCCATGGTTCCGGTTTTCTCGTTTTTCCGAAGGAGATCACAGCGTTGGATATATCCTCGACGAAAATCCGGGAGAATTTCCAGAAGGGGCGATCCGTGAAGTATCTTCTCCCGCCCCGGGTGGAGCATTTCATTTACAAGAATAAACTCTATCAAGCCAAGGACGTTAGACCATAAGGTTGATCCCTTCCAATTCCAAAAAAAAAGCTTTCCTCTGTGCGCGAGCTGCGCTGGACCACAAGGCCATCGACCTGGTCATTTTGGAGGTGAAGAATCTTTCCTCTTTTACCGATTACTTCGTGATCTCCAGCGGAAATTCAGACCGCCAGGTTCAGGCCATTGCCTCCCATATCGAAGAAAAATTGGAGAAGCAAGACATCTACCCTTTAGGCATCGAAGGGAAGCGTGAGGGACGCTGGATCCTTCTGGATTATGGGGACGTGGTCATCCACGTCTTCTACCACCCTGTGCGGGAGTTCTACGACCTGGAGAGGCTCTGGGCTGACGCACCGAAGGTCGATTGGCCACCTGTGAGGAAGCGGCGAAGAACGCGACCCAGGGGATAAAATTGCGCCTAACGCTCATTTCTGTCGGCAAAGTCCCAGAACTTTTCGCCAAAGAAGCTTGTGCCGTCTACGCCGAAAGAATTCGTCGATATGCGAAACTCAACTTGGTCGTGGTCCCGGAAGAAAGAATCTCTTCCAGGGGGAACAGAAAATTTATCATCCACCGAGAGGGAGGAAGGATTCGGGAGAAAATTCCGCCAGCTGTTTTTACGGTGGCGGTGGATGAAAAGGGAAAGTCCCTTTCGTCCGAAGCGTTTGCCCGTTGTTTAGAAAAATGGAGCAACTCCGGCCTTAAAGAAGTGGCCTTTATTCTGGGGGGCCCCTATGGCCTCGATGAAGCGCTGAGGGAGGAAGCAGATTTCTGCCTCTGCCTTTCCCCTATGACTTTGACCCATAGCCTGGCCCGGGTTCTCCTTCTGGAACAGATTTATCGGGCTTTCACGATCCTTCGGGGAGAGCCCTACCATAAGTAGGGGATTCTCCCAGCCGAATGCTGACCCCGCTTTTGGCGGGGCTGACAGCTTTCTTATGATGTCCTTCTCGCGCGCCCTGGTTAATTTCATCTTTCCGCCAAAATGTCTGCTCTGCGGGCAAACTTTAGAAGATGCCCTCGATGACCGCCCCTGTCCCTGTTGCCTCTCGCAGATAAAATTCTTATCCCACCCCCGCTGTCCCAGGTGTGGGCTGGGCTTCGTAACCCCGGCTGAGGATGATCACCTTTGCTCCGGTTGTATCACCGCAGAGCGTTTTTTCACAACCGCCAGAGCGATCGGGTCTTATGAGGGCCTGATGGTGGAAATCATCTCTCGCTTTAAGTATCAGGGTGCCTCCCGCTTGGCCAAGCCCCTGAGCACACTCCTGAGTGAATATAAGGACCCGGAACTGCCCTTTCCAGAGTTCGACCTTATCCTTCCTGTTCCGCTCCATCCCCAGCGTCTGCGCAAAAGGGGATTCAATCAATCCCTGCTTTTGGCCCGCCGGGTGAGCCGCCAGCATTCCATTGCCCTGGATTTCAAATCCCTCCAGCGCATCCGCCATACCCAGCCTCAAACGGAGCTTTCGGGCGCTGAACGGCAGAAGAATATCCATGGCGCTTTCGAGATTCGAAACTCCTTCGTCATTGAAGGAAAGCGCCTCCTCCTCATCGATGACGTTTTTACCACCGGAGCCACTGTGCAGGAGTGCTCGAAGGTCTTGCTGAAAGCAGGTGCGAAGCGGGTGGATGTGCTGACCCTGGCCAGGGTTTTATGAAAAACCCATTTGATTCTTTTTTTCCAAATTCTTTTGTGATATAAAGTTTTAGTAATTTGACCAAAAAATCAAGGGAGCATGATCCATGATGGAAATTCGCCTTACTAAGGCCTCGCCAAAAGAAATGAAACCAAAACCCGTACCCGGCGTGGAGCTCGGGTTTGGAAGAACTTTCACAGATCATATTTTTCTAATGGACTATCAAAAGGGAAAGGGATGGAAAAATCCGCGCATCGAACCATACCATCCCCTTTCTCTGGACCCAGGAGCTCTCGTTCTCCATTACGGACAGGAAGTTTTCGAAGGTCTGAAAGCTTACCGTTGGCCAAATGGAGAAATTTGCCTTTTTCGGGCCCGGATGAACTTTGAACGGATGAACCGGTCGGCCAGGCGACTCTGTATGCCCGAGTTGGATGTAGATTTCGTGCTGGAGGCCCTTCGCCAGCTTATCCGCCTGGAGAAAGACTGGGTGCCCACAACTCCCGGAGCTTCCCTTTATATCCGTCCGAACATGATTGCCACGGAAGCTGCCCTGGGGGTTCAGGTCTCGAAAAAATTCCTTTTCTATATCATGCTCGGACCAGTGGGAGCTTACTATCCCCAGGGATTTAACCCCGTCGACATTTATGTCACGGAAAAATTCATCCGAGCCGCCCGCGGAGGATTGGGAGAAGCCAAAACCTTAGCCAACTATGCCGCCAGCCTTCTGGCCGGAGAAGAAGCCCATGAGCTGGGGTACACCCAGGTTCTATGGTTAGATGCCATTGAGAGAAAATATGCTGAAGAAGTGGGCACGAGTAATATCTTCTTTTACATAAGCGATGAGCTGATTACACCCCCTCTGGATGGCACGATCTTGCCAGGAATAACCCGGGATTCGGTATTGCATATTTCCCGCAGGTGGGAGATGAAAGTTTTCGAACGCAGGATCAGTCTCGATGAAGTGATTTCTGCCCTGGAATCTGGGAAGTTAAAAGAAATATTCGCGTCTGGGACAGCGGCAGTGATCTCACCGGTAGGAAAGCTGGCTTACCATGGGAAAACCTATGTCATCAACAACGGGAAAGTTGGACCTCTTGCCCAGAAGCTCTATGACCACATCATGGGCATCCAGTATGGGAAAATTAAAGATCCCTACGGATGGATGGAGAGGGTAGCTTAGAGTCTTTAGAAAAGACTTTCTGATAACCCCACACCCAGGTGTATTTTCTTTTATACTTCATCAAATAACCGGCAATTTTTATCAATGAGCTTTTGGATTTATGGGAGCAGGGCTTGCCTTGCGGCTGAAGGTGGTACATGCGCAGCTGCTTTTCGGCCTCCCAGGCAGCATAATGCCCTGTTAGAAGGTTCTTATACAGAACCATATAATCCAATATTTAGGTGTATTTGATCATCAAGAAAGGAAGATCTTATGGAGAAAAAGGAACGCCGCTCCGGAAAAAATCGAAGATCAGGCGCAGAGCGCAGGCAGTTTAATGATCTTAATTATAAGGGACCTGAACGCAGAAGTGGTCGAGATAGGAGATCGGGAAAGGAAAGGAGAAAAGAGAAAGGAGATTAACAATCAACAAACCAAGGACGTTTCATCTATAACCGTGAAAACGGAGAGCGCGTCGTTCCTTTGCTGAGAGAGTGGCAATCCGGCCGAGGAAAAATAGAGCAGGATTACGTGTGAATGCAGAAAATGGAGTCACATCTCCATTTGTCATTTTTGTTTAGCTTTTAGCGAAGAAGTTCAACAAATAGCACGTATTGCCATCAGAAGTTCGGATAGCTCCTTTTTTTCTTCTATTTCTGAAAACTCAAAAATTTTGTATATTTAACTCATATATGAAATAAACTACCTGAAAAAAGCTGTGCAAGTTAGGTCTCACCCTGACCCTGACCGAAAATGTAAAGAATAATATTGATTTCCTCCTGAAGTCGTGATCTTGGTATCTTCCTTCAGAATGCAACATTTCAAACAAAAATTAGCAATTTGAATGAAAAAATGGGAAGGCAATGGGGGCAATTTCCCTCTTGACAACCCATTCCTTTAAAAGTATTTTTTTAATCGTCGTTTCCCACCGGTTCCTAATTAACCTAGCAAGCTAACTTCTAACTTTCTGGAGGGAAGTATGAAAAGGAGTTTCTTGAAGGTGCCGATATGAAGGCTCCAAGGAGATTTTATATCTTTTGGGAGCCTTTTTATTTTTGTTCTTGCCATTCATCGTAAATTTAAGCCCGCAGGAAAGGAGGAAAGAGCGATGTCTGGATTGAATCATAAAATTTATTCGGAGATGAGCCGGAGGGAATTTGTCAAAACCGCAGCGGCCGG
>JACRCA010000164.1 GCA_016234425.1 Deltaproteobacteria bacterium
AAAGAGAGGTCAAATTCCTGGCTCAGCCGCCGAAACCGATCCAGGGCCATGTCTGGATGCACCATAAGTGTTCTCACCTTGAAAGCCTTACGAAGCGCCGTTACCTCATCAGGGGGAAACTCGGCTTTCCCCCTGGCCACCTTGTCCCAGGTGAAGTAGGAACTGTAATAGATGACCCGGACCTTATGTTTCTTGATCACAGGCTCCGCAGACCCACCCCGCGTGAAATTCCCCGTCTCCACTTCCTTGACCAGGAGAGCATAATCTCTTTTTCTTTTTTTGATGAGGATCGGCGTCACGTCCTTATAGGCATCCAAATTCAGCTTCGGATAGAGGGAGCTCTCTTCCAAACGAAGGCCAATTTCCTTCCGGATCGCTTTCAAATCAGTAATCAGTTCCATGCCCATGCACTCCTTTCATCCCTTTTTCGTCTTCGGGAATCGTCCCCGAAGCTCCATCGCCTTCCGTACCCTCTCTTGGGATATGGAAAGGGCCACCTCCCGCGGCAGCCGCTTGCTCCTCTTCGACTCCTCCAACACCATGGCCACGTTCTTCCACATCTTCCGCTTCACTGTATCATACACTTCCTGAGGATCCAGGATATCGCAGGAATACCGGTTGTCCATGGCCTTACCCGCTCCCATCACCGCCCCAGCATTGGCCACAAAATCCGGTACAATTAAAACCTCCTTCTCATGGAAATACTTCTGAGCTTCCTCGGTCGTCGGGAAATTGGCCCCCTCCACGATCATCCTGGCCTTGATACTCTTCATGTTCTTCCCAGTAATCACGTCTCCCGTGGCCCCAGGGATGAGGACATCCACCTCTAACTCCAGCTCCTTACCCAAAGGAATCTGCTGCCCTCGCCCATATTTCAAAATTGCCTTGTCCCCCCACTTCTCCTTGAGGGATAAAAGCTTGTCCACGTCCAACCCTTTCGGATCGTAAAGCGCTCCTTCAATCGAGGAAATGGCTACCACCTTAGACCCTTTCTCCTTGATGAACTTGGCCGTAAAAGCACCCACCGCCCCAAATCCCTGAATGGAAACCACAGCCTTGTTCAACTCAACGCCCCGGTAGGGAGCCGCACACTCCGCCGCCTCAACGACTCCATACCCTGTAATCCCCAGCTCATCATAAGGCAAACCCCCAAGCTCCGCCGGCGTCCCCACCGCCGCCTTCATGTCCTCCGCCTCATCCAGAGCAATCGCCCCATCCCTCTCCGCAAACCCCATATCATTCCCAAAAACATACTCATCAGGAAGAAACTTGCGGATCTTCTTCACATAGGCCCGAATGATCTCCTCCTTCTGGGGAGACTTGGGGTCATTGCGGATGCCCGCCTTGGCGCCTCCAAGGAAAATATCAGCCATGGCCCACTTCCAGGTCATGGTCCGAGCTAAACGAAAGCAATCCAGAAGGGTCATGTTCGGGTCCATCCGGCAGCCCCCTTTCCCTGGGCCTCGGGCCGTGTTGTCGATCACCACCATTCCTTTCATCCCGGTCTTGGTATCATGCACCACAATGATCTTCTCGGGTCCCCATTGGTCCATCCATTCAAACACTTCTGACATGGCGATTCCCTCCTATTTTTTAATTTTTGGATTATCCCTGTTACTTCAAGGTAGCTATTATTAGCACGATCTCTGTCGATAAGACAAGAGACATTCGGCCAAACAAAAAGCCCGGTTCCCTCGGGCTTTTTGTTCTTCGCCAAGACGCCAAAATATGCGGGGCTATTTCTTTGGCTTTGGAGGTCTCTGGCTAAACCTTCGTTCGAAGATGCCTTCGGCAATGCGGTTTTTCATCATCTCGATCGATCCTCCCGCGATCATCCAGCCCCGGGTTCGACGCACCATATATTCCAGGGGAAACTCCCGCGAATAACCATAACCGCCCAGGATCTGCAATGCTTCATTCGCTACCTCGAATCCTGCTTGATTGCAGAAGGCTTTGGCGATAGAAATTTCCACTGCCGATGGCTTTCCGTCTGAAGCATTGACCACCGCCCGATAGAGCAACAGGCGGGCGGCATCCAGCTTTATCCTCATGTCCGCAAACTTCCATTGTAGCCCCTGAAACTCGCACAGGGGACGATCAAACTGGATTCGCTCCTTGGCATGTTTCACCGCGCGGTCAAAGGCAGCCTGGCCCAGGGCCAAGGAGCGGGTGGCATTGCCCGTGCGCTCAATGTTGAAGACGGGCATCAGTCGCGTGAATCCATCTTCCCAAAGGAGGACATTTTCTTTCGGAACGCGGCACTCATCGAAGTACAACATGCAATGGGGCTCCCCGGACATATGCCGCTCGACCTTCCCCTGGGAAAAGCCGGGAGAATCCCTCTCCACAAGAACAGCGCCGGAAGTGCGCACATCATCGCCAAACCTGACCCAGACCGCGAAACAATGGGCATGGGAGCCATTGGAGTTGAAGATTTTGCTACCATTGATGACCACTTCCTCCCCTTCCACCCGGGCTTTAGTTCGCAAATCAGTGGCTGCCGAACCGGCATTGGGCTCGGACATGCCGAGGGTGATCAAACGTTCTCCGCGAAGTAAAGGGGGGAGAATCCGAGCTTTCAAATCTTTTGACCCGTAGATGGACAGCTGGCGAATGGCCCCGAAGTTGGTGGCTTGCACTATATCACCCGTATGCGGGCAGACCTGGGAGATCTGCTCCAAGACCAAGACCGCGTCGAAAAGCGTTGCGCCCTGTCCCCCATCTTCTTCCGCAATGGTGATGCCTGTAAAGCCGTGCTCCGCCAGGATTTTAGCATTCTCCCAGGGATATTCACCCCTCTCCTCCCAGGTGAACGCCTTCGCTGCAAATTTTTCCTCGGCCAGCCTTCGGGCAGATTCCTGTAGGATCCTTTGTTCTTCTGTCAGTTTAAAATCCATCTATCTCCTCCTCAATTCGGCAATATGGTTATTCCATTACGACCAGGGCATCAACCGCTCGCACCCCTTTTCCTTTCTCGCAAACGATGAGAGGGTTAATATCTAACTCCAGAACCCGATCTCTTAAGTCCACGGCCAGCTGGGAGACGCGAGTGATGACATCGACGATGGCCTCGACATCCGCGGCTGGCTTGCCCCGAAAACCTTTCAACAGTCGAGATCCCTTTATTTCCTCGATCATATCTCTGGCTTCTGCATCATTCACTGGAGCAAGTCGCAGAGCCACGTCATGGAAAAGTTCAACGAAAATCCCGCCCAGACCAAACAGGACCACTGGTCCAAACTGCGAGTCCCGGCTGATCCCCACAATTACCTCTATTCCCTCGCGAATCATTTCCTGAACCAGAACTCCCTGAATTTCAGCCTGGGAATTATACCCCTTAGCATTTTGCCTTACTTCAGCGTAAGCAGCAGTTACCTCTTCCGGAGACCGAAGGTTCAGGCGTACAGCCCCGGCTTCGGTCTTGTGCCGAATTTGAGGGGAAAGGATTTTCAGGGCCACGGGGTATCCTATCTCCCCAGCCATGGCCACGGCCTGGCCCACATCCTGGGCAATCATTTCTCTGACCGTCGGAACCCCATATTCTCGCAGGAGGGCTTTTGCCTCATGCTCATTCAGGGTTCCCCTTTTCCCTGAAAGAAGAATCCGGACCTTCTCCCGATCGATGAATAGCGGCAGAGAGGCCACTGCTTTGCGTATAGCAACCTTTTCCAGGAAATCGCCTCGATCGATGAAATGCCTCAACGCTCTGGCACATCCCTCCGGGGTTTTGAATGTGGGGACACAATTCTCCTCCAGCAGCCGGAGAGCAACCTGGGCATCGGGGTTCAAGAAAGCAGCGAAGGGTCTGCTAAAGGATTTGTCCCTCTCCAGGATGGGTTTCACACCCATCTCTGGCTCGAACTGGCTGGAAGTTCCCACCACGGCCACGACCAGATCAAAGTTCTCATCTTTCAAGAAAAGATCCAAACTCTGGCGGTAACCCCCTCCAACTCCGGACATGGTTACGTCCAGAGGATTGGAAAGCGAAGCGAAGGTTGGAAGCCCCCGAGAGGCTTCTGCGATCGTCTCAGGAGAGGGGCTGGGAAATTCCATTCCCCAGAAGGCGCATTCATCAGCCAAGTGCATGGCTCCACCCCCAGTTGTGGTGACGATACCGATCCTTCGCCCTTTGGGGGGTGGAGATTTGGAAAATAATGCCGCCACTTCAATGAGGTCTTCCTGAGCATAGACGCGGGTTATTCCCTTTTGCTTGAAGACCGCATTGTAGACCTCATCTGATCCTGTCAGAGCTCCAGTATGGGAAGCAGCGGCCTTGGCGCCCACCTCGGTGCGCCCGATCTTCAGGACCACAATGGGTTTACCTTTCTCTAAAGCCAGGTCGGCAACTTGCAGAAACCTGGGGATATTGCGGAAACCTTCCAAAAAAACAGCGATGACTTTGGTTTGGGGCTCCTCCAGGAAAAATTCGATGTAATCAGAAGCCTCCAGGTCCATTTCATTCCCCGTGGATATGATAGAACTAAAACCAATCTTGCGCCCCTCGGCGCGGGTAAGGAAGGCGCCGGTCATGCCGCCGCTTTGCGAGACGAGGCCGATCTTTCCAGGGGTGAGTTCATCGAGTTCCAGCGCTACCACAGGAGTTAGAGCTACTTTCCCGATAACATTTACGATCCCGGCAGAGTTGGGCCCGCAAATCCTCATCCCGCTCTCTTCCGCCAGCCTCTTGATCTCCTTCTGTCTCTCCTTGCCCTTTTCTCCGCTTTCTCCCAATCCGGCTGTATGGATGATTGCCGTACGCACACCCCGACCAATACACTCTTTGATGGCTTCAACCACTGCGGCGCTGGGGATCTGGATAAAGGCAATGTCTATCGCTTCTGGCAACTCGGAGATGCCAGGATAGCAGGGCAGACCAGCAAGCTCCTTGTATTTGGGATTAACGGGATAAATTTTTCCCGCATACCCGTGCTTCAACAAATATTTCAGCGTCCTCCCGGTAAAGCGGGAAAAATCACCCGAGGCCCCGACAACAGCGATCGATTTTGGGTTCAAGAGACAATGAACGGCCGCGATTGATTCCAGCATAATTTTCCTTTCATCAACGAAAAAAAGTTACTCCCCGCCTCAAGCTAGAAGGCTGGTCAGCTCTCTGACATCTTTCACCTCTTCTAAGTTGCCGACTACATCCATGAGCGCTGTTAATTGCGCCCCCTTTATCGGCCGAACGGAGAAGCGGGCACACTCCCGAAATTTTTCCTGGCACTCCTCCATGGTGAGGGGATGGCCCGGGCTTCCTTTAAATTTTTCCACTTCTTCGCGGTAGATTTTCCCGTCTAAAGTTTGGATCTCTACAATCACTGGCCCAAGGGAGTCTCGACTTTCCGGATTTAGATCTTGCAGGACTTTGACTTTCTCGCTCAATCTTTTAACCTCCGGGTCCCGGATAGCCGCCTCTTCGAAATCATTCAAAAATACCCTCCTTCTTAAGATGGCGGCCGCGGTGGTATAGGGAATGCTGAATTGGGCGTCCACTTGGGGATCTCCCCTGATTTCAAACGGACGGCTGACGAGATCAAAAAACTTCAAGGTAGGAACATGGACTAAGACCTCCGAGACATCAGAGGGTTTTATGGAATGATGGGAAACGATTCTTAAGGTAGCCTCGATGGAGCCGTGGGTGTACCGGCAGCAAGGATACGGTTTAAAACTCAAGTTCTCCCCTTCAAATCTCTGCCCTAAGTGATTTAACAGGTCCCCACGGGAATATGCCCCATTCCAATAAAGATTGAAGAAACCAAACTTCCCTTCCAAAACCTCCTTGGCGCCGGTAATACCCCCTTTGGCCAAAAAAGCAGATAAAGTCCCAGCCATTGCCGCGAAGGCTGGCTGCATCCTCTTGGTCAAGCTGAGATCGGCGACTACCTGCCGAGTCCCGCCAGCCTGACTGAGAGCGATCCCCAGGGCATTCCTCAATCCTTCAACTTCGAGACCAAGAATCTTCCCGCACGCTAAGGCCGCGCCAAAGATTCCGCAGACGGATGTGCGGACAAATCCAGGCGGTTGTATGGAGAAATCACTTCCCTTCCCCACGGCAAGTCCTAATCGGCAGGTAAGGTCGACTCCGAGGGCTACAGCCGTGATCAATGTCCTTCCAGAAACTCCTCCCCGGGCTTCGGCGCATGCCAAAGCGGATGGTAAGACGGCCACGTTGGCGTGAACCACCGCTCCATCGTGTGTATCGTCGAAATCCCGCGCATGGGCCATGACACTGTTAGCGAGAGCCGCCTGGGGGGCAGGAACCTTCCCCCCGAAGACCAAGACCGTGGCCTCTTCCTTGCCCCCCCAATGACCCACGAGATCGACGACAGCCTGAACCCCGGGAGCGCTGGAACCAGCCAACGTGGTTCCCAGCGTGTCGAGAATAAATCGCTTGGTCATTTCTCTTGCTTCCGGTGGGATGCCCTCGAAGCCCATTCTCTCCGCATTTTCAGCGAATTCAACAACTACATCCATCGCAAACCACCTTTCCTTAAGAATCTACTTAAAAGCTAGTCTCTTCTCTATTATTGAAAGGGACTTACCTAAAGTTTATTCCTTTGCCCCTCAAAAGCGCAAGACTCTTCAAAAGGACCAATTTTTTAATTGTTTCCCCCATTTCTGTTTAACTCTCCTCTCTCTCCTGAGCAATTTTTATAATTCCTCTCTCCTTTAGAGACTCGATCTTTTCAGGGGGATAGCCGAGGACTGTTGAAAGAATACCCTGCGTATGTTCCCCCAATCGAGGCGGACGGGAGAAGGAACCCAACGCAACCCCCTCCATTTTCAAAGGATTTCCGATGGTCTTAACTTTCTCCTTCCCCGGCCCATCGATCTCAACAATCATTTCTCGGGAAAAGACGTGAGGGTCCGTGAGAATCCGGTCTAAAGTATTGATGGGTCCGGCCGGGATTCCTGCTCGAGTAAGTATTTCAAGCCATTCATCTCCGCTCTTCTTTTGGAGGATACTTTCAATCATAGGAATGAGAACCGCTTTATTTTTTAATCGAGCTGAAGGAGTGCTGAAACGAGAATCTTGTACCCATTCCAGCTTTCCTAGTATCTCACAGAATTTTTCCCAGAAATGACCACGATGGGCAACGATTACAATATAAATGTCTTTTGTCTTGAAGGCTTGGTAAACAACATTGGATTGATGTCCGGAGCCGATGGGACCGGGAATTTCACCCGAATGGAAAAAATATTGGGCAATGTAAGTTAGAAGATAGAGTTGGCCATCCAGAAGGGAAACCTCAATGCGTTGGCCCTTACCGGTCTTCTGCCGGGCAATGTAGGCGGACAAGATGCCATGTACGGCCAATAAACCTCCCAGAAGATCCCCAATAGGAATTCCAGACCTCACCGGAGGTCTTCCGGGCTCCCCTGTGATGGACATTCCGCCGCTCATAGCCTGGACAATGAGATCGTAACCCGGTCGGTCACGATAAGGGCTGGTATAGCCGAAGGTTGAAACCGAGCAACAAATAATCTTTGGATTGTAGAGTTTCAGGTTCTCATAGTCGATTTTTAATCGGGTCAGCACCCCTGGACGGAAGTTATCATAGACCACATCAGAGTGAGTAACCAATTCATAGAAGACTTCAAGACCCTCAGAAGATTTAAGATCCAGAGCCAAACTTTTTTTATTGCGGTTGATGGACCAGAAATATGCACTGTCTTCTCCATAGAAATAGGGAGGAATGATTCGCGTCTCATCTCCCTTCAACGATTCCACTTTGATGATCTCGGCTCCTAGGTCTCCCATCAGCATAGACCCGATAGGGCCAGCAAGCATTTGGGTCAAATCCAGGACCCGTATTCCATGGAGTGGGGAGCTTTGGTCATTCCTTGCCAATTCCGACATGATGGTCACTTCTCCTTTCTGTTTCCTGCGGGGATATTCCTTCGCCAGCTTCTGGCCGATATTGGCGAAAGTTCGGGTTGCAAAACATGAAAATTCCTGCTACATGGCTGGCTTTTCGCGTCTGCGCTTGTTCCGGGTCATTTCCCTTCTCCGCGGAATCCTGATTCGCGGCTGTCGATCCCTTCACCACCTGGGACCTTATTTTTTCCGCATCGCTGTGCACAGCCCCGAGAAAATAATTCCCTGCTCAAAGCCTTGCGGGAGATTTTATAGGAGAAATCATTCATTCTTTTGTCTGTCCTTTTCCCCCTTTCCCAATAATACGACGGGGCTTGAAATCCTTGATTGATCTGGCGGGAGTGCCATCCTTGTGAGTGATAACCTGCATCACTATTTTGGAGATGAAAATGGGCGTGAAGAGAGAATGAGCTCCCGCTCCGCCGGCCACCACTATGCAGATGTTCTCCGGTTTTTCTGCCACCAGCACCCAAGTTTTTCCCCCTTCCTCGATGACTGCCTCCGGCCGCCATTTCCGGATAATCTCCATATTGCCTTCCGAGAATTTCTCTGCCGGGACTCTGGCCCTGTCGAAGATGAACTTGCGGATCTCGGCTTTGGAGAAGCCCGCGTTGGCCATCAGGCCGGCGTGCTCGGGACTTAGCACCAAGAATGCTTCTGTTCCCATGAAAAGGTTATTGTTCCCAGCCGCCGTCATCGCCCCTGCAATGGTCGAAAGAACCTCTTCAGCTCGACTGCTCCCCGAGGAAATTATATTATGAGGGCCAGCGGCGCCCACCATGGTTACCGTGCTACTGTCCTTGGGGAAACCTTTCTCCACGTGCAGAGGATCCCATGGACTCTGGCCCTCGTTCTCTGCGATGCAATAGGAATATTTTCCCGGCTGGCCGAGAGTGGAACGATCACCAACCCCCGGTGTACCACCCCCGATATTGGTCAGGATCAGTCGAATGGCCCGGCCCATTGTGGCATTGCTCCGCCATCCCTGGCCGAAGACATTATAGCCGGAGTTGATTTCCAATTCCTTGGCGATGGGCCCGTTGACCACCATCAGCGGGGCTGCGGGGTTTGTAGTGGCCTGCACGCCGAATAGGTTGAAGCTTTCCTCACTCATGGCCTCTGTGGCCGTCAGGATCACAGGCAGATAAGAGGGGAGACAGCCAGCCATAACCGCATTGGTAGCGATCTTCTTGACCGTGGCTTTGCCCCATCTCGGGGGAACGAGAGCGACCACCTCTTCAGGGTCTCGATCGGTGTGCTGGAGCATGCGGGCCACGCGCTCCTCTGTCGGGGGAACGATAGGCAGTCCATCCGTCCATCCCCGGGCATAAAAAAGGTTACTGATGGCCTCTAGAGAATCGGGGACTGCCACCTTTTCTTTCTCCCCCTTCCCGGCAGTGAAAAGTGGTCTAGCCTGGAATATCTGGCGCGGCGACACATCTCTTTTTCTGTATTCTTCAGCCAGCTGCCCTGCGGAAGAAGAAAGGACGTGAATGATCTCATCCAGGGCAGACTCCCCAAGTCGCTCAGCCTCTTCCTTATTCAAATGAGTGACGGGGTGGGGAACTGTCACAATGGGAAGACCGGGCATCCCCAGGGCCTTGGCCTCTCCTCTCCCCAGGGGAGCAAACTCATCCGTGCAAACAATGGCCGTAGGAACCCCCTTGCTCTCGAATTCTACCGCGTCGTGGATACTCCACGATGTGCAGGACCCTCAATCCCCGAAAGCGGTGATAAGGAAGTTGCAAGACAGTAGCGCATTCTGCGCATCTTGTGGAACCGGGACCGAGGCATTAGGTTTCTTCTGGACCAGGATTTCCCCGAGGCCGAATTTTTCCTTCAACCTCTGGCCAGCCCGAATCAAGAAATGATCTGCATTGTGTTTACTATTGTCCAGCAGCCCCAACCTGAGGCCCTGAAGACTTTGAGGACGGGGGGCTAATTTGCGCGTTTTAACTTCTACCTCTCCAACGGGATTTAGGACTTCGATTTTCTTCTCAGCCATCTTTTCCTCCTTTCGCCTACTACCATTTAAGCCCTTAACCATTGCCGAAGACGCGTAACTTCTTTATTATCGCGGTTCTCAGGGGTATTTTCAAGGCTCTCCTTTAGAACTCTTTACCGCTCCATCAAACACTTTTGGGCCCGAATGGACCTATCCTTTACAAAAATAAGGGGTTGTGATAAAAAAATATTTAAGGTGAGCCAGAGTAAATGATTCCAAGGTCCTTCTCCATGTAATGGTCCGAAGGATCGATGGTCTCCAGATCTTCCGGAATAACCGGCCTGAGAAAGAGATAGAATCTTTCGATATCCAGAGGGGCTGCAGGGGACGCCAGACTCCATGAGGACGAGCTTCGCAATCCGGGCAGAGGGAGTCAAGGATTCATCCTCTTTGAGGGTCGGTATCCACATTAACATATATTGGGATAAAGAATGAAGATTTCACCAGAATAAGCAGGGGACGCAAGTCTCTTTTAAAAATCTAAAAATTGGGAGGTAGAAGGATGAAAAGAAAAGGGGGTACTTCTATTTTTGTATTTTTGGCCATCTTTGTTTTGGTTGGAGCAGGTTTCCTAGGGCCCGCCACTTCAGCACATGCTCAGAAGACGAAGAAGATAGAGCTATACATGGGGACAACTCAGATGGTTTCCAGCTACTACGCTCCTTCAGTTGCCTTGGCGAAAATCATTAACAGTAATGTCCCGCAGGTTCACATCACCGTAGTGGAGAGTGGAGCTACTTATGATAATCTGGAGCGAACTCGAACGGGTGAATTTCACTTTTCCATGCCCAGCGCTTACTCGGGAGTTATAGAATCTTATCATGGTCTTGCGCGCTTTAAGGGAAGACCAGATAAATCATTACGTATGTTATTTGTAGAGGCCTGTTCTCCCATCTATATCGTGGTTCGGGCCGATTCGGGAATTACCGATATTTCGGGTCTTCATGGCAAGAAATTTTACCCTGGTCCAACAGGGCACATCACCACAACGATGGTCCAGAGGGCCCTTGAGGACTCAGGTATTCGTCCCCAATATTTTATTGGTGGTTTTTCGGATGCCGTGACTGCCGCAAAAGATAGGAGAATTGTGGGATTCGCCAAATTTGCTGTGGGGACTCAGTTGGATGCATCGATGATTGACCTCAAGACGAGTGGTCCCATCCGAATCCTGTCTTTTACCGAGAAACAAGCTGACTTTATTGTGCGCGAAGTCCCGGGACAAGAAAAAGTGCTTGTGCCCAAAGGAGTAATAAGGGAATTACCCGAAGCAGGACCTGTCCTTACGGTTTCCATGTGCGTTACCTGCTGGGCAACCGACCGCCTCCCCGAAGATATCGCCTACGCCATTGTAAAGGCCGCCTGTGAACATTGGAAGGATATAGCTGATACTCTAGCAGCGGCAAAAGAAATTGAGCCCACAAAAGATACCCTAAGGAGTTTCTCAGGCACTAGTAAGGTTGTACCGCTCCATGTTGGCGCAATAAGGTATTTTAGGGAGAGAGGGGGTGAAATTCCGGCTAATTTGGTGCCGCCAGAGTATAAAAAATAAACTAAAACTCGCTGAATTTTGCCGCATTTCAATAGAATTGAATTTTTTTTATAAACAGGTTTATGGAAGAAGCGATGCCAAAGTTTATAAGGACAGGAGGAAAATTAAGCTGCCTCTTGCCCTTATAAAGGGGGGCTAATGAATCGGGAGCTTCAAGGCTGGTGGGCACGAGTGATGCGATTCATCGCTATCGCCTTTACCTCTTTCCAACTTTACACAGCAGGCTTCGGCTATCTCCCGGACATGCAGCAACGGGCCGTTCATGTCGCTCTTAGCCTAATCGTAACTTTTGCCCTGGTATCCCCGAGGAAGAGAGTTGAGAAAAAAATACCTGTCTTTGACTTGATTCTGATTAGTTGGGCGGTAATTTCTTGTGCCAATGCCTTCCTTAAATACGAGGTTTTTCTATTCGAATTTGGCGCCACAACCCCCCAAGATCTATTTCTCGGAGCTTGCCTTATCATTTTAGTAATGGAGGCGGGACGAAGGACAACAGGTTGGGCCTTCCCTTTGCTCACCTTAGGCGCGCTAATTTACGCTGTGTATGGCTCTTATGTTCCGGGTATGTTTAGTCACGCTGGTTTCAAGCCGGTTTTTGTAATTCGAAACCTTTACCAATCCTGGCAGGGAATATGGGGATCGCTTACGGGTATATCCGCAACGCTTCTCGCAGTATTCATCATCTACGGTGCCTTTATTTTAGAGACAGGGGCGGGGAACACCTTTATGCAGATAGCGAATAAAATTGCCGGAGGGGTTCGAGGAGGCCCCGCCTTAATAGCAGTGATTGCCAGCAGTCTTTTCGGGACTATTTCAGGCAGTGCGGCAGCTAATGTGGCTGGCACCGGCAATTTTACGATCCCTCTTATGAAAAGACTCGGCTATCGGCCAGAATTTGCTGGGGCGGTTGAAGCTGTGGCCTCAAGTGGCGGGCAAATTATGCCACCTGTTATGGTGGCAGGTGCTTTTATTATGGCTGAATTTTTGGGAATTTCTTACTTCAAGGTATGCCTCGCGGCTGCAGTCCCAGCTTGTCTCTATTACCTCTTTGTCGCCATCATGGTTCGATTGGAAGCCTTGAGGTTAAATTTGCCAGCGGTCCCCAAAAGTGAAATTGTACCAACCCGTGAAATTCTGAATTTTCCTAAATTAGGACCCCTGGGTATTTCCATTGCTTTGCTATTCGTCTATATCGTACAAGGCTATGATGCTGGTTACGCTGCCTTTATCGCTTGCGTTTCCCTCATTGTTCTTTACTTGTTCTCGGATCTCTCGCTAACGCATATGAAACAAAGGTTGGTCAGGATTATAGCTGCCTTCGAAAAGGGAGGGCTTGCCCTGATACAAATCGTCTCCTTATGTGTATGCGCAAATATCGTGATTGCCCTTATAAATCAAACTGGCTCCGGGGTCAAGTTCTCCGAGCTTATCCTTAGCGGTGCAGGGGGCTCTCTCTTTCTAACCCTTATTCTTACAGCTATATTAGCCTTAATTCTGGGAATGGGCGTTCCTACGGCAACGGCCTATATATTAGCGGTAACCGTGGTAGGGCCTCCCCTTATAAAGCTGGGATTAATGCCTATTGCTGCCCATCTCTTCGTTTTCTACTTTGCCATTATATCCGCAATTACCCCTCCGGTCTGTATCGCTTCCTACGCCGCTAGTGCCATTGCCAAGGCAAGTTATATTAATATTTCGAAAATTGCCTTGCGGCTGGGCTTACTGGCCTATATCCTACCTTTTTTGTTTGTCTACTACCCTGCCTTTTTGCTCAAAGATTCACTCAGTGCGATATTCTTTCATATCGTTCTTGCCATCGCTGCAGCTCTCTTCATAGGATCTGGGATAGTGGGTTATTTGACAGCAAAAGTAACCTTGTTGCCAAGAATTATGTTCTTTTTGGCCGGAGCTCTTTTTTTCATCCCCACGAAGCAATATATCCTAACCGCCTTGGGCTTGCTCGCCATTGGTTTTCTTTTCCAATGGTTCAAATACAAATCCAAAACAAGTGAAGAGTTGAGCCCGGCCAAGCAAAGTGAATGACGTAAGTTCAATACGACATCTCTGAAAAACTCCATTAAGGGTCTAACGGAGGAGCGCAGCGACGTGACCATCCCCAAGAATTCTTTCAGCACTTCATTCGCAATGACAAATCGGCTGTCTTTCAGAGATCCCAATCTATTCTCTTGACAAGTTTCCGCGCTTCAAAGAATTAAGTACACCATTGACAGGATACTGGCCAGAACAACCGCTCCATCGATGGCTCGAAGAAGTTTCCGATTCCTGTCAGCAGAAGCTGGCCATACAAGAACGATCATGACCAAAGCCAGAAGAAAGGGAAATACCCGCTGCACTTCCGGTCTGAATAGTCCGAAGCCTGCGGTGTAAAAAAGGAAAAGAGAAAAGGCAATGGAGAGCAGGCTTAGAACTTGTTTCATTCCGCCTTGAACTCCTTAACGGAACAGGCAGGCTGCCCATCCTTCAAGGCGATGGCTTTGGTGATCGCCTTGGTGCTTGCCCCAAAGGTGGGCACAAATGCAGAGTGGGGGCCAGCCCCTCCGGCAACCACCACCATGATAGCATCGGCGCTTTCGGCGATTGTAACCATGGTATGGGGACCGACATCCGTATACCACTTCGGCCTCCGCTTCTGGAGCATGGAAGTTATGCTCTCCCGGGCAAATTTGTAGAGAGGGATGCGGGCATTTTCGTAAAGAAAAATCTTTACCTCTTTTTTCGTGAAACCTCCCTGGGCCACCCGGGACGCGCACTCGGGGCATATAACCAATAAAGGTTCTCCGCCCATATAGGCATTGTTGGTCTCCATAGCGGCCATTCCGTTGGCCAGGATCGTGAGCGTCCCCTGAGCGGTAGTGCTGGCGATGTCCAGTATATTGTGAGTTGCACCTGCACCCACAAGCGTGACGGTGCTGGTCTGGGGATCGAAACCTCTTTCCACGTGCAGAGGCTCCCAGGGGTTCTCTTCTTCGTTCTCCGCGATGCAGAAGGAATACTTTCCCGGCTGGCCCTGAGTAGCCCGGTCCAGAACCCCCGGAAGTCCGCCGCCGATATTGGTCAAAATAAAGCGAATGGCCCGGCCGATCGTGGCGTTGGCCCGCCAGCCCTGACCAAATACGTTATAACCACAATTGATGTCCAGCTCTTTGGCCAGAGGGCCGTTGACAATGACCAGAGGGGCCACAGGATTGGTGGTCGCCTGGATGCCATACAGGTTGAAGGCCGGCTCGACCATGGCCTGGACAGCGGTGATGATGACCGGCAGATATTCAGGCAGGCATCCAGTCATCACCGCATTGATGGCGATCTTTTCCACTGTCGCCTTCCCCCGCCGCGGAGGGATAACCCCGATTACCTCCTGGCGATCTCTATCAGTATATTCCAGCATCCTTAACACTCTCTCTTCCGTCGGAGGAACGACGGGAAGGCCATCCCCCCAACCCCGGGCATCTATCAACCTGTAAATCACTTCCGGGGAATCCGTTACTTCGACTCTTTCTTCCCGATGATCCCAGGAAAAAACAGGTTTGGCCTTGAAGGTCTTCTTGGTCTCCGTGTATTTCCCACGGTACTTTTTCTCCAGCTCTTCAGGCTGTAGGGTCAAGATGCTCAATACTTCTTCCATCACCTGGTCAACTGCCTCCTGGACTTTCTCTGGAGTCAGATCCCCCATGGGATGAGGAAGGATAGCGAAGGGTAAAGAAGGCATTCCCAGAGCTTCTGCTTCCAGCCGACCCAGGGCTCCGAACTCCTCAGTTACGAAGGTCACGGTGGGTAATCCCTTCTTTTCCAGCTCTATGGCATCGTGGACACTCCACGAGGTGCAAGACCCTCAGTCAGCCAAGGCGTTGATGACCAGGGAGCATTTTTCGGAGAATTCCCGGATAATGGCCTCTGGGAGGGGAGCAGCCTGTTCCGGCTTGGAACAAGCAATGATTTTCGAAGAGGGGAATTTTTCAGCCAGCCTCTTGCCTGCCCGAGTTACGATAACGCTGGCATTGGGCTTGAGGTTGTCGAGAAGACCCATGGTCTTTCCCTCCAGGTTATTCAAGCGGGCGGCCAATTTCAGGTTGGATTCTTCTTGCTCCCCCACCGGGTTCCAAATTTCAATCTTGTGGCCCTTTTCCATGAAGATCCTCCTCCCCTGTTTATTTCTTCTCTTTGGCCTCTTCCGCTTTCAACTTTTCATAAGCCTTAGCCGTGTACGCAAATGCTTCATCGATTTGCTTCTTCAAAGTAACTCGGTTCATGTAGATAACAGGCATATGCATTCGCTTCATCACTTCTACGTATTCAGGATCTTTTACGGCCTTGGCAAAGACCTCCTCCAGCTTTTTCACCACCTGATCCGGGAGGCCCTGGGGACCAATAATAGCCAAAAGGTCAGGAATTTCGATTCCGTACAAGTCTTTAGTCGAGGGGATATCCTCATAACCCTTAACTTTATTGTTTCCCAAATAGGCAATGATCCTGAGGTCCCCTTTTTGGACATAGGGCATCGTTGCAGCGTCTACGGTCGAGCCATACACATTGATGTGGCCTCCCAATATAGCGCTCAGTACTTCTGCGCTTCCCTTAAAAGCGATGTAGGTAAACTTTGCTTTTTCCTGCTGTTCCACCTGCCACAGGACGAGGGCCTTGTAATCGGAATATTTGGAACCCGTGATACCCAGCTTGGCAGCTCTGGGATTCTTTCTGGCCCATTCTATGAATTCCCTCCAGGTCTTCCAGGGGGCCTCATTCTTGACCATCACCGGGAAAACAAAGGTTCCGAAGTTCACGACCCAGGTAAAGCAAGTAAGGTCCCTATATGGGGGGTTCTCGGAAAAAGGTGGTGTCAAGGCGCCAGACATGGTAATCGTTCCTAAGGCATAGCCGTCAGGTTTGGCAGTTTTGACCGCCATGGCCGCAATGGTACCTCCGCCGCCAGGCTTATTAATGGGGACGATCGGTTGAGGCAGATACTTATTGGCCGCATTGATAAGTGCCCGGCTCGCCAGGTCCGTGCTCCCTCCCGCACTCATAGGAAGGTAAAGCTCGATAGGCCTTATAGGGTAGTCCGGATCTTTCGCCCAGGCTAAATTATAAGTCTGGAGAAGGAATACCCATGAACCGAGTAATCCAATGATAATCATTATTCTTTTCATAAACCGCCTCCTTTTCATTTCCGATATTCTTCCCTGATTGCCAACCTCCACCGATATTTTTGGCTACCTTAATATGGTCTCCCTATCCGGCCACCTCCTTTCTATTTTTGATTGAGCTTTCCAAGCTCTCCATCATTAATCTTTTTTCTCCTTTCTGGAAATTTACCCGCTCCTTTTTCAATCCCTACCCGGCTTTCTCCCCATCGCCTCGCCCCAAAGGGGACAGAGAAGGGGGAGAACAATTTTTCTTAAAGGGTCAGGCAGCCTCTTCCTCAAGAATTTTCCTCCTCTTTTTCCGGATAAAGGGGATGACGCTTGAAAGGAGCATAAGGATGGTAGCCACCATTCCTACGGCAGCAACGGGCCGAATGAAAAAGATCCCAAAACTTACATCGGATAAGAGCAGTGATTGCCTGAGGGAATTTTCGAACATGGGCCCCAGAACAAAAGCAAGAACCATAGGAGCCGCATCATATTTATATTTTCGCATCAGATACCCCACCACTCCAAAGACCAGCATGAGGGCTACATCAAAGTTGCTATTGTTGACACTGTATGCTCCGACCAGGCAAAAAAGCAGGATCAAAGGGAAAAGAATCCTGTAAGGCACCTTGAGCACCTGAACCCATATCCAGATCAGGGGCAGATTGAGTACCAGAAGCATTCCATTGCCAATGAACATGCTGGCAACCACGCTCCAGAAAATCTTGGGGTTCTGTTGCATCAGCAGGGGGCCGGGGGTTACTCCGTGAATCACCAAAGCTCCCAAAAGAAGCGCCATAACGACATTGGAAGGGATCCCCAGAGTAAATAGGGGAATAAATGAACCTCCTGTCGCCGCGTTGTTCGCGGTCTCCGGCCCCGCCACCCCCTCAATGGCCCCGGTTCCAAACTTTTCTGGATGTTTGGAGACTTTCTTCTCCATCGCATAACTGGCAAAGGAGGAAATTACCGGTCCTCCCCCTGGCAGAATTCCCACCAGAAAACCGAGTATACTCCCCCTCAGTATGGGCTTAATACTTCCCTTCCAATCCTGCAGGTTGGGAAGAAGGTCTTTTATGTCCCCCTCGTAAATGGTTCGTTTTTGCAATTGCTTTTCAATATTCAAGAAGACCTCGGAGATGCCGAAAAGCCCCATGATAAAAGGAACCAGATCGATCCCACTCAATAAATGGTGAAACCCAAAAAAAAATCTAAATGATCCGCTTTCAGGGTCCTGTCCAATACACCCAAGGATTATCCCCAAAGCCGCCATCATCAGGGCTCGGATGATTGATCCAGAAGTCAAGTATATCACCACAGTCAAACCCGTACAAAGAAAACTGAAAAATTCTGGAGGACCAATTCGAAGAGCAAAGGATGCCAGAGTTGGGGCCAGCAGCATTAGCCCGATTAAGCTAAAGCATCCCCCGATTAAAGAACCAAAGGCAGCGATTCCTAAGGCCGGCCCTGCCCTGCCTTTCTGGGCCATTTTGTAACCATCAAGGCAAGTAACCACCGAGGCAGCTTCGCCGGGGATATTCACAAGGATGGATGTCGTTGACCCTCCATACATCGCGCCGTAATAGATTCCTGCCAGCACGATGATGGCCTGTATAGGATTCATCTTATAGGTGACCGGCAAAAGAAGCGAAATAGTAGCTACCGGACCAATCCCCGGGAGAACTCCGATCAAGGTACCGATTAAAACCCCGATAAAACAGTAAAGCAGGTTAACCGCCACGAAAGCTATAGAGAAACCTGTAAAAAGATTTTGAAGGATTTCCACGGCTTCCCCGATCGGTTAAACCCCCAGAAATCCTCTGGGGAAGGGAATAGCCAGCCAAACCTTGAAAATATAATAGGCCATCAAGGTAGTGATAAAGCCGCCTACAAGGGCAATCCACCATCTGGTAGGTTCTATCCCCTTAAATAGGAAAATCATTAACAAAAAAGTCGAAATAAGGAAACCTAAAACATTCCAGAAAAAGACATAGGCTGATAAAACCCCCAGGATCAGCAGAACCCTTTCCCATTGGACACCCCACCATATTCTCTTCTCTTTTTCTTCGGACCTCGCCATAAAGGTTGCTATCAGATCGATGACGGAAAGAAATGTGAGAATAAGAGCGGCCAGAAAGAAGATGAATCCAGGTCCAGGCTGATGAAAACTGCCCAGACCCAATAGGTAAGCCTGTATGGCCACATAGATGCCAATGCTGATCCAAAAGATGCTCGGTATCCATTGAGTCATTTCCATTCCCCCCTGCCATCGGAGAATAGGTATTTATCAAAAATCGCCTCTATAATATTCTTTCTCAATTTTGTTCCTTACCGAAAGGGTTTTATCGGCAATGGCCGTTCAAGGATTTGGGCCCGACAGCCGGAGGTTCCAGCGGCTCACCCACCATCTGCCCTTAGGAGCAAACCGAATCCACTCAAAGATCTGAGAATCATCCATAAATCATTCCCTCTTCAATTGCCCCGCAAATGACAGGTCGGAAAAGAGCAGGATGACCAGGGTTACGGAACCTTCGGCTCCCCCCAACCCTCCAGCAGCCACGGCAGCAGCTTTGGCCAGAAGCTTTTTTGATTCTGAGGGGGTAAGGGTTACTTGGGCCCTCATCAAGAATTCTCCTATTTGATCCAACCCACCTCTTTGTAGTAACGCTCTGCTCCTTTATGAAGAGGCACGGTCATTCCCCGCATAAAATTTTTCTGAATCACCATCTTGGCTAGTACGTGGCTCTTATGAAATTCTTGGATGTTTTCCCAGAAAGCCTTAGTCAGAGAGTAAATCAAATTTGCCTCAATATCCTCGATGGTGGCGAAGATTACAGAATAACCGATGGTCTGGATATCTTCCGTATTGACCTGATTCTTGCCATAAACCTTGGCTGGGGTCGTCTCTTTGTATGTGCCGGGAATCTGTTTGACGATCCGCTGAATGGCATCTTCCTCTAAAGAAAGCTGCCGGATCTTCCGCACGGTAGCCACATCGGTCACCTGTGCGATGGGTGGATAGGTCATGAATGCCAGGGCGTCGATCTGGAAATTCTTCAGCTGATCCCCAGAGACGTTTGGCGCCAGGTACATGAAGGTGGCGTTGTCTTTGGTGATCCCGTGTTCCTTCAAGATAAGGGGGTTAAAAAGGGTCGCCCCCACGCTTCCCGGAGCTCCGATGGAGATTTTTTTCCCCTTCAGGTCGCTCATCTTGGTGATGCGGGAATCCGCCAGGGTCACGTACTGAATCCCTCCATAGGGGTAGGCATAAATCCCCCGCATCTTTTTGAAGAGATCCCCTTGTCCTTTGAACCTGCCTGTTCCCTCCATGGCCTCGGGCGCCTCCGGGCTGGCGATGAACCCGAACTCAACCTCGTTCTTTGCCAAAAGCTTCATGTTTTCTGTCTGCCCGGCTGAGCTCTGTACGGAAAAGGACACCCCTTTCACTTTCTTGTGCCAGATCTTGGTCATGGCAATGGCGAAGATATACATATTGGCGCCCGTAGAACCGGTGGTTATTACCATCCGGGTCACTTTGCCAACCGCCGGAGCAGGATGGAAAATCAGAGTGAAAATGAGGATCAGAGTAATTAAAAAAACTAACCTCTTCATCTTCTTACCTCCTTTCTTTTTAGTCTTTACCCATTTCGTAGCCTACGGCAAGGGAGAGACGGCCGGGCAAGGATTGGGAAAGCGTCATGAAGGTTAAAGTCTCCTCTTTTTGGGGAGCGACCGGTTTTCTGCTGATGGCTATGATCTCTGGCTCATCATCAATCAAGGCCGTGACTTTAAACTTTACTTCTTTCTGAGTGTTGTTCTTTACAGCCACATCCAGCCAGCAATAAGGTACTCCACCATTGTCCTTTTTCAGATAAAGGGTTACTTTCTTGATCTCCAGACCTTCTTTAATCTGGTAGCTTATCCCGGCGGTTGGTTCAACCTTTTTTCCAGGGATCGTGGCACATCCCATTAGCCCGCAGGCGATAAAAATTCCCGCCATCAAAACTTTCAACCCCAATCTTGTCATCTGCCTATCCTCCTTTCTTATACCTTATGCGTCTGAGTCTCCTGGCCTGTTTGAACGGCCACCCGTCTGGATTTCAGCATCTGGGGTAAGATATGAAAAGCCAATCCCCCCAAAACCATCCCATACCCGATTAAATCTGTGATCAAACCCGGGTACACCAGAGCCAGTCCTCCCGCAATTAAAATCAGGCGCAGCGGGACTTTCACGGAGGTCAAAATAAATCCCTCACTGGCAATTCCCAATGCCACGACCCCCACGGTCGCGGAGACGGCGGCCATAATAATTTCCTGAAAAGACCCGATCATCAGGAGAGGGGGGCCGTAGACGAACATGAAGGGAACGATGAAACCCACCATTCCTAGCCGGGTGGCTGTATAACCTGTTTGGATAGGATTGGCCCCGGAGATCCCTGCTGCCGCATAAGCGGCCAAGGCTACTGGAGGGGTGATGGGGGCCATGCAGCCAAAATAAAAAACAAACATATGGGCGATGAAGAGGGGCACTCCCAGGGATTCGAGGGCTGAGCCAGCCACTACCACCATCAAAATGTAGGCCGCCAGCGGTGGAACACCCATGCCCAGGATCAAGGCCCCGATCATTACCATGATCAAGGCCAGAAGCAGGGAATCCCCCGCCACCTCCGTGATCAGAGTGCTAAAAGTCACGCCGATCCCGGTCAAGGAAATTATTCCAATGACGATGCCGATTCCAGCCAAAGCCGCAAAAATTACCAGCGACTGACGAGCTCCCGCATGGAGGATGTTTAAGTATCCCTTCCAATCCAGCCGAGATTTACTCACCAAGCTAAACCCCAGAAGGGATATGATGGAGAAAAAACAGGCATAAGGGGGGGTGAATCCCGTGAGGAGAAGGATTACCAAAAGAACGATGGGCAGGAAGAAGATACCACTTTCTCGGATGATGACGTTCCTTTGGGGAAGCTCTTCCTTAGGCAGACCCCGGAGTCCCTCCTTCCAAGCTCGAAGGTAAACCACAACGAACAGGCAGATGTAATATAGAATAGCTGGCACCGCGGCCGCGATGCAGATCTTGATGTAAGGGATGCCCAAAATCTCCGACATGACAAAGGCGGAGGCCCCCATGACCGGAGGCATGATCATCCCCCCCGTGGAAGCGACGGCTTCAACAGCTCCGGCAAAACGGGCTGTGTACCCGGTTCGTTTCATCAAAGGGATAGTGAAGGTACCCGTCCCCGTAACGTTGGCTACAGCGCTGCCGGAGATAGTTCCAAACATGGCACTGGACACCACTGCAGACAAGGCTGGACCTCCCCTCAGCCGGCCCGTTACTGAATAAGCAAAGTCGATGACAAACTTGCCTGCCCCCGTGGCCTCCAAAAAAGCTCCCAGAAGGACAAAGACATAAATGATTGATACCATAACCCCCATGGCCATGCCGAAGATGCCCTCCTGGCTTAAGTAGAGATATTGAACCAGCCGGCCAAGAGAATAGCCCCTGTGACCCAATTCACCGGGGATGTAAGGTCCCAGCAACACGTAGGCCATGCAGGCCAGGGTAATGATGAACAGGGCTGAAGGGGTGGCTCTCCGGGTAATCTCCAGAACGCAAATGATACCTACCAAAGCCACAAAATTGTCCAGGGGAGTTGTCATTCCAATTCGCAGTGCCAGTTCTTCTTCGAAAATGATGACGTATCCGATAGCAAAGCAACTGGCCAAAATGAAAATTGCATCGATGAATCTTTCGAGTTTCAGGAAAAACTGATTCCATCCGGATGGAAACTCTGGTCTCTTCTTGATCATGGGGAATTTGAGGAAGATGAGGATGGAACCCAACAGGAGTGGGAAGCCACGCTGCAATGCTAACCGGAACTCTCCAAAACCCGATGTGTACAACAGAAATAGGGAAAGGCACACTCCCATCCCCCAGATCAGGCTTTCTCTCCATTTTTCCTTACCCATCGCTTAACTCCCTCACATTTCTGCCGGCTAAATGAAGGAAATTGTGCCCAACCCCCCACTTCTCTTTGGGGTTCCCGTCTGTGTCCGTCAGCCTTCCAGCGGCCGGGAAAACGAGCCCTGATTAAATGCTGAAAGATGGACAACGAAGCCCCCACAAAGGAACACTGGAAGGATTGGTTAAGAGAGCTCACTCCGCTGATAAGCTTTCCGGACAACTCTTTTCTTGTCTTCAAAACTACGGAGGATGACTGGGAGAACAGGACTTTAGAAATTCTTATCTACTTTGCTCACTCCTGTCAATATCTTATTTATAGACTGCTTCCCGCCCATTGAACACCTTGAGCTTCTTTTATTGTGGTCCTGGAAAGGAAAGCTGGACAGAGCCCAGAATTAGGGGGTATTTCTCCCATGGGATACGGCCGCCAGGGTGGCAAATCCCTTTATTCTGATGATAGCGGAATTCTAAAACTTCAAGATTCTTTTTTCCATCGCGAAAGAAAGGAGGAGGCCGGCGAGATACGCGACTCCCATATTCCACATGGCCAGCCATGTGGAATTTCGCCCTAAAACCTCAGAACCCTCTTCTCCACGGCGTAATAAAGAATCAAGCCCGTAAGGTACGCTACTCCCATATTCCACATGGCCAGGCCTGCTGTGACCAGCATGATGTATACATCCGATCGCTGGTTGCCGATATCCCTGGCGATGGAAGCCAGTTCCAGGCCAGTGAAGAAAAGGATTACCCCAAGGATGGAAGGAGGGAAGATTTTGAAGATGGTGGCCACGGAATCGCTGAAAAAAAGACCGAGGATCAAGACAAGGCAGCCTAAAATTACTAACGCCCCGCCCGTGCGCGCCCCGAAGCGCACATGGCCGGCCATTCCACCCGCGCCATGACAGAGAGGAATTCCACCGATAGCGGTGCTGATGATATTTATGAATCCATGATGCACGGTAATAGTTTTGACCTTGACAGGACGGTCCGGAAAAAGCTCGTTATTCTCTTCGGCTGTGCCAATGATGGCATTACCCAGAGTTAAAGGAGCTTGGGGTAATCCCAGGATGAGAGTCCCGGCAATAAGATCCTGCCAGCTGATTTTGCCCAGGGAGATCTCTGGAATCCGCCAACGGGCAGAAATCTGAATGATCTCCGACAAAAGCGCAGGGTTAGAAATTATGGCCCCGCCGATCCCAAAAGCCAGAAGAATTAGCATGGCCGGGATTTTCTCACGAGATAGGAGGAAGAAAGTCATGGCCAGAGCAGCGATGGCCATAAGCAGCTGCCCTTTCATCATCCCGATGCCTTCCATGACAAAGCTAAGACCCAGACCTAACATGATGCCCCGGACGATCGGCTTGGAAGTGACTTTATGCAGCCAGGAGACAGCCCCGGTAAAACCCATGATCAACCAGAAAATGGCCGTAAAGATCCCGGATCCCCAGATCATTCCATGGGTGATTGCCTCTGGATGGGCGATGGCCATCCCTCCGATGGCCTTCATCGGCTGCACCGGCACAGGTGTCCTAAAATAAAGCCCGACGAAAATTTTGCAAACCCCGAAAGAAACAAGAATACCCAGAGGGTCAATCTTGTTCAGGGTAATGTAGGCCGCTACAAAAGGGATGAACGTGCCCAGATCGCCGAAGGCCCCGGCCAGTTCCATGCGGTTGTATTCATTTCCGCCGATGCGCATAATAATACAGTGATGAGTGATGAGTGCTGAGTGTTGAGTAACTTATCTCTTAAAGGCTGTTTTAAATTTTCTCTCGATGAATTCTTCGATCCCATCCCGGAAAGCGGAATATTTTTTCAAAAACTCCTTACCCTCCCGCGTTAACCTTGCGCCTCCTCCTTCCCTGCCGCCAACTTGCGTTTCCAAAAACTTAACTCCCGAGCGCTTTTCAATCTTCTGGACAAACCCCCAGGCATGCCGGTAAGACATCCCCATTTTCTCCGCCGCCTTCTGAATAGATCCCACTTCATCGATCAGCTTCAAGAGGCTGACTTTCCCATTTCCCACCACCACTTCTCCCTTCTTTTCCAACCAAAATTTATATCTTGCCTTCAACACCCTCTCCTCCAATTCCCTTTCTTTATCGATATGCTTTTATAAACCTATCGATCTCCAAAGTCAACCCCAAATTATCCTGCGATAAATATTTTTTAGCAAATCGGGGTCAGGTCTTGCAATGATGAATTGATTCTGGTAGGATGTGCAAATGGCCCGACCATTACGAATTGAATTTCCCGGAGCGGTCTATCATGTGACCGCTCGGGGAAACGCCAGGCAACCGATCTTTCGCCACGGAGCGGACCGGAAAGCCTTCCTGGATGTTCTCTCTTCCGTCGTCGCAAGGTTCCACTGGCTTTGCCATGCTTACTGTCTGATGGATAATCACATCTTATGTTGAGCTCAACATAAGAAATGTTATGTGAAGCTCTGGATTATGTGAAGTAGAGCTCCTTCATTTCTGGATTATCCCATATTTTCCC
>JACRCA010000166.1 GCA_016234425.1 Deltaproteobacteria bacterium
AATTCAACCTCCATCCTGACCGTCCCCAATATATCAAGAAAAAGGAAATTTTCAAACTTTTTAAACTCCTCTTACTTTCAAAACCCCCCTTCCGTACTCTTCCTATCTTCAACATTTTTGCCTTGACATGCCTTCCAGAGGTGGCCAATATATCGAAAAGAAAAAGATCAAAAGGAGAATCTCATGGCAAGGGATATCGGATTTATTGGATTAGGAGCCATGGGGAAGCCCATGGCGTTAAACCTAATTAGGAAGGGCTTCCGTCTTCGGGTTTACGACATTGTCCAAGAGAAGATGAAACCCCTGATAGCCCAAGGAGCTAGGGCCTGCGGGTCTCCCCGAGAGATGGCTGAGGATTGTCCGATCATCATCACCATCGTTCCCGCTCCCCCAGACGTGCGGTGCGCCGTTCTTGGAAAAGAAGGAGTGATCGAAGGAATTAAGCCCGGGGCCACACTCATCGAAATGAGCACAATCGATCCCATTACTAGCCGGGAGGTAGCCCAAGCCTTAGCGGCCAAAGGGGCCAGGATACTGGATGCTCCTGTGGCCCGAGGGGTCCCGGCAGCTCAAGCTGGAACGCTGAGCATCTTTGTTGGAGGGGACAAAAAAGTTTATCAGGAATGCCTGGAGATCTTAAGAGCCATGGGCACGGACATCTTCCACGTAGGTGCAGTCGGGTGTGGACACGTTGTAAAAATGGTCAACAACCTTATTTTAGCGGGGACCATCGCTCTCCTATCCGAATCCCTTGTCCTGGGTGTAAAGGCCGGAGTGAAACCTGACCTGCTCTATGAAGCCCTTTGCGAAGGTTCAGCAGCAAGCTTTGCTTTGAAGAACCAGATCGGGCAATCCGTGATGAAAGGTGTTTTTGAAGAGGGTCGCTTTCCGGTGGACTATATGATTAAGGACCTCGGGCTGGCCATGGAGACGGGGAAAAGCTTGCATGTTCCCCTTCTCTTCGGTGCCCTGGCCATGCAGGTTTATGAAAGTGCCCGGGCTGCAGGCAAAGGCCAAAAATATTACCCCGTGGTTATCACGCAATGGGAAGAGCTGACCGGGGTCAAGGTACGAAGCGAGGGGTATTGAGGCCCCCCGGAACCGCTGAACGCATTATTTTTTCTCCTGAATGGAGATCAACTCTATCTCAAAAATCAGAGTTACATTGGGCCCGATAGCACGCCCTGCCCCACGCTCGCCGTAGGCCAGATGCGGAGGGATAAATAGCTGCCATTTCGCCCCCTCCTCCATTAACTGCAATGCCTCGGTCCAGCCGGGAATCACGCCCTTGACCGGAAACGTTGCCGGTTTTCCCCGACGATAAGAGCTGTCAAATTCTGTTCCATCGATGAGGGTCCCCCGATAATGGGTCGTAACAGTATCGGTTATTTGGGGTTTATTGCCGGTGCCGGCTTTGATCACCTTGTACTGCCAACCGCTCGCCAAGGTTTTAACTCCCTCTTTTTTCTTATTATCAGCAAGGAAAGCCTCTCCTTCCTTCTTGTTTTTTTCTCCCAGCCCTTTGGTAAGCTCTTCTTGCTTAGCCATCATTTCCTTCTGAAATGCGGCCAACGTTTCACGGATTTCCTGCTCAGTCAGTAAAGGCTTTCCGCCCGAAAGGGCATCTTTAATTCCCTTGGCCAGAATATCCGCATCGATATCAATTGACTGATTCTTTAAATTTTTCCCAATGTCCATCCCGATGATGTAACTGACCTTATCCCTCTGACCTTTCAGCACCAGATTCTCCTCTGCATTCACCTGGCTCGCTAAAAATAAAAATACAATCGCTAAAATTGTGAGCAGTCGTAATTTCATTTCAACTCCTTTCTTTTTCAATTCTTTAGAGCAGGTCAATCTTTCATTACTGAAGTTCCTGCAGCAGTCGAATGAATTCGCGCCGTTTACAAGGCATCCACCGGCTCATGGGTCGGCTCTTTGTTCAAATCAATTTCGTCAACCACTGGCAGAGGATGACCTAATTTAAGGCCAACCAGAATCCAATCTTCAAGAGTAGAGCGCAGTTCATCTTCACATTCTCGCAATGTGCCCCCAAACGCTACCACCCCTTTGCATTGCGGAATCCGCCCAGCAAATGTACCGTCCTCCAATTTGTCGTAGACAGCCTGTGCCACGAGCTGGTTTACATACTCTGTAAGGATAAATCGAACTGCCATTGTATATCTCCTAATTTAGCCTGTGTCAGACAGACCAATGTCGCCTAACTTGTTTATTTCTGAACTGGTTCCATTATACCTCCACTGTTAGAGGGATAGACGAACTGGTTCGGATATACCTCCCTATGAGTGAGGTCAAACTTTCACGGGCCACCACTCCCCTTCTGGTCAACCATATAATCAAGAGGACTTCTGATGGAAGACAAATTTTTTGTCGAGATATCGGTTTAGATCTCTGTCGTCTTGCTAACTTTTGTGCCGTAGAATCTTTTGGTCAAAAAATAAAAAGCCCCATCCCTCTTTTCGAGAAATGGAGCCTTTAAGATTTCGCCATTTAGCTCCTCCAATAATTTGAAAGGAGAAAGCCAGGGAAAATAAAGCTTTCAGCTATCAGCGACAAAAAAATTTCCAATCAAGGTTACACTAAATTTAACAAATTCTTGACTGTGACTGCTGTTTTTGTATCATTAAAGCTTTGGCCAAATCAAGGAAATTGCCGTCATTCACCGCTGGAGACATAGAGAGCCCCGGAAAAAATTATGACGGAACTCCATCAAAAGGAAAGACTAAATTCTAAAAATAAATTTTGGTATTTACCATTATTATTCCTCTGCGTTCTCAGCGTGCTCTGCGGTGAATGGTTACGGGTCAGGTGGTCAATCGGCGGTAGATTTTGGGCAATTCGCGGGGAAGGGCAGCTGTCTCTTCGATGACCAGGTACCGAGAAGGGGGGCACATTTTGCGAAGGTAATCATGTCCGGCACGGTCCACTGTAATACAGAAGGTATGTATATTCTTGCGCCCGGCTTCCTCCAGGGCCATCATTGTATCCTGGAGAGCGTACTCCTTGCCCGAACGATCTTCCCCATAATCGTAATCCTGGGGATAGCCGTCGCTGATCAGAATCAGGTTTTTAATCTTGGGTTCACGGCCGGCAATTTTCTGCACTGCGTGGCGGATGGCCGGCCCCATGCGGGTCGAGCGTTGAGGGTTGATCTTCTCGACTCGCCCCTTCACTTCCTCTCCATACTCCTCGGAAAAATCCTTAATGGGATAAAAATCAACTTCTTTCCGCCCGTAGCCGGAAAACCCGAAAATGGCGTATTCGTCGCCAATCTCTTCCAAGGCCTCAGCCATGACAACCAGCGCCTCTTTTTCGATGTCGATGACTTTCTTCTCCTCTCTACCTTTTTCATTCACCCTTTCATCCGTGGAGGCGCTCATGTCCAGCAGGAAGAGGGTGGAAAAATCTCGTTCTTTTCGGTTTTTCTCGATGTAGATTTTTTCCGACGGGGAGTGGCCAGCCCGGCGATCGACGGAAGCTTCGATGGCCGCGTTCAGGTCGATCTCTTCCCCTCTTTCCAGGTGGGGAATTTTTTTGAAGCGTTCGGGCTTGAGCATCTGGAATTGTTTGCGCACTTCCGCCACCAGGTCGGCATAGGACTCCAGGATTTTACCGACGAATTCCGCAGAACCCGCTTCCATATTTTTCTCTTTCAAGCAGCACCACTTCACCCGGTAGTCATGGATCCGGTAATCCCACTCATCATAATAGTAAATTCTCTCGCCCGTCTCATCCCCTACCTCGGAGAGGAGAGAAGCCATTTCTGCCTGCAGCTCTCGTTTGGCCCTGGCAACCGCTTCTCGGGTTGGGGAGGAAAGCTTTTTCAAATTCTCCAAGTCGGTAAGGAAGAGGCCTTGAAAACCACTCTGGCCATTGCTCTCCAAGGTTTGGACCTCGAGATCCAGCCCCTTTTCCAGAAGCTCTCTCAGAGCTTCCGGCGAAAGGGGAAAACCTATTTCCATTTGTTTCAGCAGGCTCTGGATCTCGCGCAGACGCATCTTTTTTTGCACGAGCTCAGGACGAAGCTGACCCCAGTGCGGCAGGGGAACCGGCCTGTTGTAAGGCTCCTCTCCTTTACTTACCCGGGGGACGAAGTCTATGCCCTGAGCTTCCCAAAGAGGTCTGGTCAAGGCCGAGAAAATTTCTGAGCCAGGCTCGGATGGAAGCTTTCCCAGACGAGTATTCGGCAGTGCACTCAGCCAGCGATAGAGGATGAGCGTAGCGCGAGCAGAATCGTTTACGGTGGCTCCTCTCTGCAAGAGGGGGGCCATGAGCGAAGTGAGATCTTCCAGATAAAGATGGATAGGCCAAGGTAGGTTACTTGGCTCTTCTCCGAAAACATAGATTCTCAAAACGGATTCCAGGATGGCTTCTTGCAGAGGAAGAGAACCTACCGTAGGACGCCGCTCCAAGGCCATCTGGAGAAAAAGATCCATTTCTTTCTTTAAACCCCGGTATTCTCTCCGCAGGCAATGATCCACCCGGGCCCCTTCGAGGATTTGGAAGAGGTCTTTGGCCAAGTTTTTTTTGGGGAAAAGCTGGAAAAATGCTTCCAGAGGAGCAATAGGTTTCCCTTTATCTGAAATCCCTTGCAAGCATGCTTGGAAAAGCTCTGGGGGGAAAAGATCATGGACAGAGGAAAGCTTGAAGGCGAAGGTTCCGAACTCTACATACCCTGCCTGGTGCGCTGTGGTTAGCTTAAACGCCAAAAAGTTCAGGGCGGGAGAAGAAAAATCTCCAGAAACCTCGGGCAGGAAGATGGTCTCTCCATCTGTGCAAGGCAAGGGGCCGAAGGGGTGCTGAAATCCACCTTGGAACTCTGACAAAGGCCGCAAACTCAGATTTCCTCCTGTGAGAGCCTGGGCAAACAACTTCAGGGGACGGGCAACTTCTTCGAGGAAAATAGCCGAACTCTTTTCCTGAAACCGGTCCTGGGAATGTTTAGATTCCAGACCGTAGTAGGCCATAGCTGCGGGCAGGCTCTTTCGGACCAGAGATAATCCTTGTTCAAACCACAAAGGAAACTTTTCCCAGGGCACTTCCTTCCGAATTCGTGGTAAGTTCAGAAAATA
>JACRCA010000017.1 GCA_016234425.1 Deltaproteobacteria bacterium
GATGCGCGTGTCCCGTACAACACGATGGACGTCGTTTGCGGGTTTTCAGACAAGACGGTTTTTACGAATCCGTTTTCGTTCAGGGTAGCTATAACATAGGCCTGTTTGAGCACTTGGGTCAGCGGGGAATCAATCAGACGGTAAAGCAATGCGTTCGCTTTGGCTTCCCTTTCCAGAAGCTCTACTTTCTTCCCCCAATCCTCTACTTTATTCCCCAAATTTTCTGCTTTCTTTCCCCAATCCTCTACTTTCTTCCCGTAATCTTCTACTTTGTTCCCCCAATCCTCAACGGTTTTGTGCATCGCCCAAATCCGTTTATCCAGCTCGTCGAATTTCCCCTGGTAGCTTTCCTTCAGGGTTTTGGTTTCCCCAAAAGTCCTCTGGGCGAAGTACTTGCTCTCTTCAAAACGGCCCAGCAGGTTTTGCACGTCCATCTGCAGCTTATCCAGTCGAGCCCCCAGGTCTGCCTGGTAGCGCCGCATGGGCTGACTGGTGGTCTCCATCTCCTTCTCAAAAGAATCGATCCTAGCCTTACTTTCCTTTTCAAAGGAACCCATCTTGGCCCTGGTTTCCTTCTCCAAGAAATTGATCTTGGCCTTGGTTTCCGCGCCTAGCGCGCTCATCTGTGCCCGCAGGTCATCGGATCTTTTTGCCAAAGAATCCATCTTGCCGGAGAGATTCTTTATTTCCATGTTTAGATCGTAAATGTTCCGCTGCAAAGCCAGCAGTTGGTTGTGGCTTTTATCCATGTCGCGCTGAAGGGTTTCTAAGTCTCTGGGAGTGGCGCACCCCATGAAGGTCAAAAGAGAAGCAATGATGAAGGCCAGGAGAAACGCTTTAAATTTTGGTCTCATGGAATCAAATGGATGAGAAGCGCAGCTCTCCCCACTACTTTGAGAAGAGCTCCGCAAGATCGTTTAGCCCTATTTCATCTGGACGAATTCATCCCGACGATTCTTGGAGCGGGCTTCTTCCGTATGGCCAGGATCCAAAGGTCTCTCTTCACCATAACTGATGGTGGAAACCTTTGCGGGGGAAACACCCAGCCCTTCTAAATATCTCTTGGCGCTATTGGCTCGCCGTTCGCCCAGAGCTAAGTTGTATTCATTCGTCCCGATCTCGCAAGCGTGACCTTCGATCTGGATCTTGGCCGCGGGATTCTTGGAGATCCAAGAGGCAACCTTCTCTAAATTTTCCTTGGCCTTGCTGGAGAGGTTGTAATCATCGAAAGCAAACTGGATCCGCAGGCCTGCCAGGTCCATGGGCGTGGGTTTTTCCTCGGGCTTGGCCACTACCTCGGGCTTGGCCTCGGGCTTGGCCTCCTCCGGCTTGGCTGCCACCTCGGGCTTGGCCTCCTCCGGCTTGGCTGCCACCTCAGGCTTGGCCTCCTCCGGCTTGGCCACCTCGGGCTTGGCCACCTCAGGCTTGGCCACCTCAGGCTTGGCCTCCTCAGGCTTGGCCTCCTTCGGCTTCTCTACTACTTTGGGCGGCTCGGGTTTGGGCTCTTCTTTCTTCGCTTCGACAACTGGTTTCGCTTCCGCCTCTTCCTTGATCACCTGTTTCTTCGCGCAGCCGGCAGCGATGAAAGCGATGGCGATGATGGAGACCAGAACGACCAACCAGACTGACGATTTTCTAAACATTCCTTTTTCCTCCTTTTTTAAAAAATAACCTGCGAAATAGCGAAGTAGGTTAATAAAAAATCTTTTTTCTCGCCTTATTCTTTAAATCGTGGAGACCAATTGGGATATGTATCACCTCCCTTCTGAAATGTCAACCTTTTTATGCGAGTGCCCTCGGCGTCCATTAAAAAAATATGTGGCCCTCCGTACCGGATTGAACTAAAAACCAGATGCCGCCCATCCGGCGACCAGGAGGGCGTTTCACACCGCTCCAGGTTAGCCGTTAAAATCCTGAAATCCGAGCCATCCGGGCGAATCGTGCAGATGTTGTGATTCCCCTCGATTAAGGAATCAAAAGCGAGGCGATCCCCTCGGGGAGACCAGGCCGGATGGGTATTGTAATTTCCCTCGAAGGTCAACCGCTGAACATTTTGTCCGTCTGCATCCATGATGTAAATCTGAGGGTTGCCTCCCCGATTGGAGACGAAAGCGATCTTTTTGCCGTCCGGCGACCAGGCGGGAGAAACATCGATAGCCGGGTGATCGGTCAGTCGAAGCAAGCCTGTACCGTCTGGACGGATGGTGTATATCTCCGGATTTCCATCCTTGCTTAAAGTAATGGCAATTTTTTGGCCATCGGGTGACCAGGAGGGAGAGATATTCAGCCCGGGATAGTGAGAAAACCTGCGTTCCTCTCCGGTGCGCAGATCTTTGATGTAAAGATCGGAATTGCCTGCTTTGTAGGAGGTAAAGGATATCTTTGTTCCGTCGGGAGAAAATCGGGGGGAAAGGCAGATAGATTGATGCCGAGTAACCTGGGTCACGTTTCTCCCGTCATAATCCATCAGGTAGATTTCCTTGTTCCCCGTGACCTTGGAAACATAGACGATCTTCGTCAGGAAGAATCCATGTTCGCCGGTAAGCGCAAAGATGATCTCATCGGCAAAACGGTGGACTACGCGCGACAAGTCCGTGATCTCCCCGATGTACCGACGGCCCACGATCAGCTCTTTCTTCACCACATCGTAAAGGCGCGCCTCCAGGATTAGGGAGCGGTCTTTATAGCTGACCTCTCCCAATACCAGTGCTTCTGCGCCGATGTTCGCCCAGCTGCGATAGTCGATGGACTCGGAGGGCTTGGCAGCGGGCACTTGAGCAGCTACCGAGGAAGATCCCTTCGGCAAAGCGCGAACCGTGTTCTCCGCGAAGGTCCTGGGGTCGATGAACGCGAAGAAGCCAGAGATGTTTAAATCATTGATCAGAATCTCCGTGGCCCGCTCTCCCAGCTTCATCTCTTCATTGGTAAAGATGGGAGTCTTGAAGGGAGAGATGGCAATGGGAAACTTGCGAAACGAGGGAGAGCGAATGTCGATGTAAACTTTGGCCCCTACGGACCCACCCAGAATACTTAGAAAAAAGAGGAGAACCAGCAAAAAGGTAAGACTCTTCTTGACCATATCTCCGCCTTAGAAGTCCGAAGGTTTAAACCGAACACCCAAGTCAAATTTATCCTCCTCCATTCCTGGGGGCAATGGAGGGAGAGGGTTGGCCTTCTTGATCGCCCGCAGGGCAGATTCGTCCAGGTAATGGTTACCGGATTTCTTCTCGAACTGGATGTCTTCAATCTGCCCATCCTTAGCGATGCGGATAGCAATGATTGTCTCTAAGTCCTTCTTCCCCCCGAGAGCTTCTTCCGGGAGGACCCAGACGCTGCGGATGCGCTGCCAGAGAAGATTGTAGTAAAGCTTGAACTTGATGGACATGATCCCGGAAGATGCCCCACCTGTGGCGGCCTCGCTCGCCGCCACAGCCCCAGAACTTCCGATGGTGACGCGCTGGCGAATTCCCTCGATGGCCGAGCTCAATTGCCGGACTTCCTTCTCGCTGCGGAGGCGTTCGATAGCTGTATCGATGCTCTTACTCTCCCGGCGCTGGCGAATGCTTTCGATGGCTGTATCGATGCTCTCACTCTCCCGGCGCTGGCGAATGCGGGCGATCGCCTCCTCGATCTTCTTCTCCGTATCATCTTGGGAGGGGGAAAGGGAGATCGGTTTTCCTTTTTCTTTACCTTTCGCCCGCCCCCCCACTGGAGGCGACTTTGAGGGCGCAGCTTCGGGGGAAGGCTTACGCACTTCTTCACGGACCGGGGGAAAATTCGCCGGAGCTTCCACCAGGCGCACGGAATATACCGGAGAGTAAAAGGTCCTGGAAGAAGCCAAATTCGGAAGGAAGAACATGGCCGAGATGACCACCATGTGCAGGAGCAAGGAGATGAGGATCATCCCTTCGATTCGCGGATTCTTCGAGAGGCTGCGCCAAACATCGATGTTGGGAGAAGTTTTCATCTCCGTGTTTCCAGGGGCTCCGTGACCATGCCGAGCTTTTCGATTCCGGCATTCTTGATCTCGGCCATCATCTGCACCACAAACCCGTAAGGGACGGTGCGGTCCGCCCGCAGGAGGACCTCCTTGTTGAGCTTGGCAGCCGCCGTCCGCTCCAACCGCCGGCGGAGCAAGAGGGGGTCCACTTTCTCCTGATTGACGAATACTTCCCGCTTGCTGGTAATGGTGATGACCAAGCGTTCTTCTTGGCCTTCTATAGGCCTGGAAGTCGTTTGCGGAAGGTCCACGTCGAGGCCTTGCTGCATCATCGGAGCCGTGACCATAAAGATGATCAACATGACCAGGATTACATCCACCAGGGGAGTGACGTTGATGTCGGACATGGGCCGGTTTTCACTTTTTGACCCCTGCATAATAAAACCTACCTTTTAAAGCAGTATTAGGACTTTAAAAAATGTCGCTTTACGATGTTCAACAACTCGGCAGAAAAGTTTTCCATCTCCGCGCTCAATACTTTGATCCGGTTGATGTAATAATTATAAGCCACCACTGCCGGAATCGCCGCCGCCAGCCCTGCCGCCGTAGCAATGAGGGCCTCCGATATGCCCGGGGCGACCACGGCCAGGGTGGCCGAACCCCGCACCCCGATTCCCCGGAAGGCATCCATGATGCCCCAGACCGTGCCGAAGAGGCCGATGAAGGGAGTCGTGGAACCCGTTGTGGCCAAGAATCCCAAAGCCCGCTCCAACTTGGTCAGTTCCGAGGTCGTGGCCTGACGCATGGCCCGGCTGATGTTGTCCACCCCGCTCAGCTCGATGTTCAAGGAAGTTGGATCTCCCAGTTTCCGGGGACTTTCCGGGTTAGACATGGCCTGGCTGAGTTTGTTCAGCTCTACATACCCTGCGCGAAATACCTCAGCCGTGGGACTGTAGCGGAGTTTTTTCGAATCCGCATAGATGTTGGAGAGTTGTTTTCCCTCCCAGAAGATGCGCAAGAAGGCTCTGGATTCTTTTTCCGCCCGCTTTATCAGATGGAGCTTGGAGAAGATAATAGCCCAGGAGAGGATGGAAAAAAAGAGCAGGATGATAAGGACAATCTTGACCACCGGGCCAGAGTAGAGGACCAGTTCTACCACGCTTCCCCGAAATCCTCCTCCCATGCCCTCCGAGAAAAGTTGCCCTAAAATTAAAAGAGTAATTGCGGTCAACGATCCCCCCTTTCCAGTCCAAAAAATATCTTTTCTTTTCCAATA
>JACRCA010000018.1 GCA_016234425.1 Deltaproteobacteria bacterium
GCTCCCCAAAATGCCTCAATTATGTGCAGTAAAATATTAACCAGAGGGGAAAAATATGGGATAATCCAGAAATGAAGGAGCTCTACTTCACATAATCCAGAGCTTCACATAACACTACTTATGTTGAGCTCAACATAAAAAATGATTGGCCATCAAAACATAAGCATATAGAGAAAATCGGTATCTTTTTTTGTAGTCACCGAGCACCTCAAGATATTTCAGGAAATCTTCCTTATTCCGGAAGATTTTTTGCTTCTGATTGCCCCGGGTAATAACGTGGTAGAAAGCCCCTTCAAACTCTATCCTCGGTTTCCTCGCCATAGGAACAATCCACGAAAATTTCAATAAAATCTCAATATTCAAATCTGACCCCAAATTCCGCACAGGTTCTGCCCTGCTTCCTTGGCCTTCGCTATCACTCAATAGCTCGGCTCCCTCTTGCTCCCCTTTCGGGGCTAACATTTCGACGCTGCAGGATTCACTTGATGTTACGGGCTGCTGTTTCGCTCCCCTTCCTCAGGGGGTTACATCGCTTTAGCACATCCGGTCTCCCGAATTCACTGGATGCCTGCTAAGTGGTCTCCTGGCAGTTACCACAACCGGACTTGCACCGGTTAGTAGATCGATGACTTTTCAGGGCACACGAATGAATGGTTAGGCGCGTTTTTGATACTGCGAGGTGTAGAAATCTATCACCCGTCGGATCATTTTCTGGTATGACGTCCGATTTTTCTCCGCTTCCTTTTTAAAAAAATCAACACTCGCTTTGCTCAAAGAAATCGTGACCTTAACTTTGTCTTCTTTTAAAACCAACTGATCCGGCGAGGGGAGAAAATCCTTAACAATTCTCAGTTTACCCATTGGTTCGTCGGTGTATTTTATTCTGCTCTTCATAAATCTTCCTCCCTTTTCTCCAGTATCCAGCCCCCAAAATACGGATCACATTCCCCCGAGACGTGAATCGAACGGTCATTATGCCGTCATTGACGCGGCCGATACAATAAAATCTATCTTCCTCACCGCTATGGGTTAGATCTTCTACAATTACACGGCAAGGGTCAAGAAAAGCACGTTGGGCTAACGAAAAAGAGACATTATGTTTGGCCTGGTTCTCTCTGTCTTTATCCTCATCCCATTCAAAGCGGGCTTTCTTCATGGAAATAATATATTATGGAGAGGTTAAAAAAGCAATACAAATGTATGTCTTTTTGTATGGATTGTGCTGCGGATACCTTCGCGCCTAACGCCCGGCGTCAGGGGCGGCGCGGTTTTCGCGCCGTCCCTTGCAGGCCGATGTTAAGCAGAAATTCAAATTACTTTCTCAATTCTAAAGTCATCGAAAACGTCCTGTTTCTCCTTCTCGGCATCTATGGTAGCATGTAGTGTTATGCTCCTCTTTATTGTTCTTACTATTTTCTTTGCTTCTGGTTGCTTCTGGGTCGGACCAGGCCAACTCTTTGATTTTCAAACAGATAGGCCCCAATGGAAGGTATTTTTTTGCCTTAAATCCCCTTTTTCAAGGCCAAAATCGGCCCCGTAAGCAGTTGTAGCCTCTCGTAACTCGTAAGATCGATTCGCTCCTATTACTTCCCGCCACATCCCTTTTGCCCCAAGTTTTCCTTTCACATCTCTAACGAAGGCTTCGCTGCCAACAGCAATACTCTCAGTCCATCGCGGTTGGCGCTCGCGCTGGCTCTGCTTCTCTAATGCCTCTTCCACACAGCCCTTGTACGTCTTCTTGAATTCATCCATGCTCTGAATACCAAACAAATCGATCAGGCTCTCGCGATCAATCAAAGAATACCTCTGCCGTGGATTTTGAATTTCATTATACCCGCAGAATGGCCACTCCGAAGGATGAGTCACAACCCCGGCTCGAACCGTGTTCAGATCAACATACACCATGCATTGACCCAAATGGAAATCCGCTTCTATTGCGGTAGCATGATAACGATCCTCCCAAAAGGCACCTTTACGATTCTTCCTCTGATTGTATTCCTGACCCGTCCTCCCAGCGACCAACTGTATTGTTTCTGGTATCACCTCCCGCTCCTGGCCATCTCTTACAATAAGGTGAATATGGTTCGAGGTAACCGTATAATTCAGGATAGAGGTCCCAAATCGCTTCTTGGCCTCAAAAAGCCAGCGTAACCATCGACGCTGATCTCGGGCAAATTTCAACAGGAATTCTCTCTTATGACACCGATGGGTAATGTGCCATACATAACCGGGAAGGTAGTGGCGGTTAGCCCTTGGCATTTCTATCGCCTTAGAAGCATGATTTTACTATAAAAAATGGAGTTCTAAGACAAAAAAACCGCCTTTAGGGAGACTCTTCTTCTGCAATATCCAAAAGTTACCCTGGTCCGACCCGGCCTACGGCCCATTCTTCTCCTGCACGCGCCAAATGGGCGCCAATCACCGACCCTAATGCTCCTGCACCCAAAATAGCGATCCTCATGGTTGCCTCCTTTCCAAAAAGGCCAAATGGTAATGCTTTTAGAGAGGAATGTTCATCCCCCGTATCTATTCCATAAGGATGGGTTCTCTAACCAAACCCGGCGACTGCCAGTTGACTTCTTCTCCCACGAATTGGATAGCACCTGCTAAGTTTCCTCGCTCCAGAGCTGCAGGGGAGTAGGGTCAGGTCTTGAAATATCACTTTTTGCTTACCGCTGCCTTCGCTATCACCTTGCTGACGGTAGTATAATGAATTCGCAAATAATCCGCAATCTCTTTCAGAGTATATCCATGACTCATGTGAGCAGCATTGATGCTTATATCTCTCTGTGCCTTCGCCTTCCGTCTGCTGAATATCTTGTCGAGAATCGGCCTGCTTACATACCTCTGCGGCCGAGGAATCTCCTTTACCTGCTTCTTATCCTCCAAAAGATCCTTGAATTCCCCGATAAATCCCTCTTCTCCCAGCAGTACTTGACCCCGCAGTTCCCTCCACGGAGACTCCCGCTGGACCCCCTCTCGCACGAAGGCCCGGTATTGTTTCTGGCCTACGCTCCTTTTGCTGTTGAACACGCCCAGAATCCACTCCGTGGTGAGATAGTCTGGCTCCTTCCGTAGCCCCGCAGTGGTCTGGTAGCTACTCCATCTCCAGGCTTCGGGCTTTGCGACCACCCCTGCGCGTACGGGGTTCAGTACCACATACCGGCAGAGTTCAAGAAGGTAATTTTCTTTTTGTACCAGAATCGCCTTAAAACGCCCCTGAAAGATGTGACCAGGCTTATGGTGCCTCCTGTTATATTTCTGAGTATAGATACCGTTCAGCTGGCGCATGCCGATTGACAGATTGGCGTCGGGCGTTTCGACCATGAGGTGGTAGTGGTTATCCATGAGGCAGTAAGCGCGGCAGACCCAATTGTACCGCTTGACAACTGCGCCTAAGATGGAAAGGAATATCTCCCGATCCTGATCGTCGCTGAATATCTTGTCCCGCGCATTCCCGCGGGTGGTGACGTGATAGACGGCTCCGGGGTTTTCGATTCGTAACGGTCTCGCCATGGAACAACTCTAGCAGAGAATTACTTATATTTCAAGACCTGACCCCAAATCTCCACAAATCTCCAGCGATTGTCAAGAGAAGATAATTTCTGAAGCATATTTGCTTGCCGCTGAAGTTTTATTTGACGATAAATAAGGCCAAGACTAATTGCTATGGCGAAAAATTGGGCCATAGACCAAAACCATGATGCCTCCACACCAAGAATATTTGTACTTATCCAATTCCACATGTCTACTCCTTTTTGTTTTTTGCACCTAACGATCAAAGTCAGCGGTGGCTATTAGCCATCCGCTGGAGTGACTTGTTAGGCGACATCAATACCTTATCACAAATGCCTGACCAAAGCTTCACCCCCATAGTGTCTTGCCCCAAGCCTTACTGAATGAGGGGAACCCGACTCTAGTTAAGACTAAATCTCTCCTTCATCTCATATAAAGCCAATAACGGTCCCTGATCAAAGGTCTCGTGAGGATATTCATTTTTGAAGTAGTGATAATAATTCCAAATGGGTTGAATCGCATCCCTTGGACCTATAAGGCCTAACAACAGGCACAGCAGCGAAGAAGTATAGGGGTCGTTTATTGAATCCAGGATGTCCAGGAGCTGAACCCCACAATCAACCCTGGATTCATAGATGATTTCCACTGCCAACTCGGCAAATGCATCATTGCGGTTATTTCTAAGCCTTTCAATTATCCTTGGGAGTGTAACGTTTAAGAAAAGGAGAATCTTTTCCTTCAAGATCCTATGATTAAAGGGATCTGGTTCCTGCCCCATGATATCGATTAGATTTTCAGGATTAGTTTCCACTTTTATCCGCCTGGCCTCTTCTTCTCCTCTCTTTATAAATTGTTTTGTAATCTCTGAAGCGAGTCGATCTATTTGTGGATTTAAAATCATAGAATAAACAAGTCTTGCCGCAGAAATTTCCTTAATAGGATTTTTTTCGAGAAAGTCATTCGAAAATGTAGGAGGGCCGTAATCTTTCATAGCTCGCTCAGGAAAGCTGTGATCAGGGGTCATTTTTTTGTTGAGACAGCAATTCTTGTATTTTTTCCCGCTTCCACACGGACACGGGTCATTCCTTCCTATTTTCATATTTCACCTCAGGGTGAAGCTAAGCGGACGTGGTGATTATCGTTTTGTCGGAACCATCTCCCAAAGCTCATTCCATTTCATCGGCTGGGACTACTCAACCCTTTTTTTACTCGGCAAGGGCATCTTGCAATGTTGCCATGTAGGGTCTTCCTTTTCTGCCTAACGAGCGGGCTGAGAGGCGCGCGATTTATCGTGCGTCCTTCTCAAGGTCGATGTTAGACTTTTCCTTTGATATAGACCTAAAAGTATCAACCAATTTTTGTACGTTGCCCTGAACATCGCTAAACTTAATTTTTTTGTCATCTATGGTGAATGACGCAGTATTTGGCCAATTAATAGTTTTGTTTTTAGGGTCTGAAATTAATAATAAAAAGAGCGCATAGACCATTAATTTAGACAAAAGGAATACTCCATTTTCATCCACACCTATGCTGGGAGAGTCAACAATTTTGATCCTCGGGTCTAGTTCACCTTCATGTAACAAGGCGCATCGAACCAACTTGTAAACAACCTCTTCAAATTTCATATATTTATCGCCGCTTACTTGAAATGCCATGTCTCCATGCACTTCAAGATGAAGTGTAGCGATTCGGGTTAAGATATATTGATGCTCCCTTATGTACCTCTTAATTCTTTCACCTGATTTTCCACCATATGTTTTTTTCGCAGTTATATCAAGATTAATAGAAATCTGGATTAGGGCATTTATTAAGTCACCCTGAAGTATTTTTTGATAGGCTTCGATTAGGCGATAAGTATAAGACATTTTCTTTGTCTAACGGTGAAGCTAAGGGGGGCGCTTTTTTGCCGCGTCCCTCTTGAATGATTTGTTAGGCTCCTTTTTTATATCAAGCCTGAATGGTAGCCATTGTTCCTATTTTCGCCAAGCGTCAAAATGGGTTCTCCTTTTTTTCAGCTTTCTGCTTTTTTAATGCAATTACGAAATAAGCAATTATTGCCCAAATTGGGATTATCACAGTTGGAACTGGGGCAGTGGCAATATGGTAAGTTAAGTTCTTTTGCAACAAGACGGCGGCAATAATAATCACAATTGCACATACTTCGAGGGCTTTTCGTAAGGAAGAAGGGCTGATTTCACCAAGTTTCCGCTTTTTGGCAGACCTGTAAGCCAATGCTCCCAAGATAATAATAATTCCTGCTATAGGAGTACTGGTCAATTTTGTCAAAGCAGAAACAATAGAAAGCACTCCGATACCAAGAGCAATTGTTGAACCAAGATGTTTTTTCATACTATCTCCTTAGTAATGACTCCGTATCTCATTGAGTTCTTGGCTTAGTATTTCAATCTCACCGATGGATCCGGTTTCAAAGAACCGGTGAATTCTCATTGACGCGTCGGTCAGGAGGCCTACTACGGAATCAAGATACGTTAAGAAATCCTCCAGCGGTTCATCCTTATAAAAGACTACAGTGAAGTCGGTTTCATGCATTTCTAAATGCCGGTCTACTAACGCGCGGATGTTGCTATGGGCATCATTACTCAAGAAATTGTAAAGAGAGCGGTACCCGTCTTCCATACCGGCCCTCTCAAACCGCTGAAATACATTTAATGGGGTATAATTTTTCTTTTTCAAGTCAGCCAAAGCTTTTTCATGCTCTTGGATTTGATTATCAAGATTGTCAATTTCTGAAATAGCTTTCAAATACGGATTAGGTTTATTCCTTGACTCTTTCAAAACCTTAATCCATTGTTCGCGGTAGCTTGCATCCATGTGATAGCCGTATTCGGCCTTTTCGTGAAGATTTTTTAATTCCACATAAGCCTCAAGAATCGATCGAAAAATCGGCGGAACTCCGGTTCTGTGCTTTCCGTCAACTAGTGTGATAAGACACCCTGTCAGTTCTATCAACGTACCGTACAGGGCGACCAAATGGAGATGCCTAGGGTGCTTTTTGTCAAAAAAGATATGCTCGGAGAAACGAATACATTCATCGTGCAACCGTTTTAGGAAATCGAATATTTCCATTTACGTTTTTCGCCTAACGTTGGGCATGAGGCGCAAGGAATGGCGGGTTCAGTGCGCTATTCCTTGTCGCTCTCCACGCCCTTGTTCGGCTCATTCGTACTCCGGAAATTCCAGCCTTGGTCCCTTATGCCAGAGATCCCGCTTGAGCCTCTCATATACATTGAACACTATCGGGCAGACAGAGCAATTGGAGACTGCCTGGTTGACCCGGAAGACAAAGTCCCGCTTGTGGAGATGGGGATATGAGCGGCAATCATCAGGTCGGGATGAGTAGACCGTACAACGATTCTCTTGTAGAAACGGGCATGGCCGGATCTTGAAGATGTCGCCCTGTTGTTCATCATCTTTTTGCAGATATTCCGCCCGGAAGGCGTCTTCCGGCAGGTTCAGATATCGGGCAAGTCGTTTGATGTCCCGCAACTTCAGGATGGGCTGAACCACCTTACAGCAGTTCCCACACTTGGTACAATCAATCTGACTCGACACTTCCTCGTTTAGGGCATGGACTACGGAATCAATCTCCTTGGCCGACAGGTCACACCCCTTCAGAAAGCACCGAAATGCCCAGTTGCGCTCCTCCTGTTGCTCGGCCCGTTGCTTAATTCGCTGGATGTCGGTTTCGAGCCTCATATGTCTTCAAGCCGAACGGGGCTCGCGGCTGAGCTGCGGGCCGAAGGCCTGTCAATTCCAGCCACGTGTTCGGCCGCCGCAGGCGGACGAATACGCGGCGCTCAGACGCGAGCCCGTTCAGCCGACCGCGGGCGGTCGGCTGAACGATAGAATTAACCCGCAGCTAGTGCGAGCGAAGTGAGCTATTAGCGGTCGGCTTGAATGACTCGTTAGGTTCAGTATACCATCCAGTCGACCAACCATTGCCCATTCTCTTTAACCAACGAGAAATAAAAGGTCTGAACCCCCTCGTAATCCCTCAAAGGCCCAATAGAGGTTTGCTTCAGCAGTTGCTTTTCCCTCTCTGAAATATTCTATCTTCCTGATATCCATTTTGAAATAGCTTTCTTTATTAAACGCGGCTGACAGAGCCTGCAATGTATCTTTAAAGATGCCTTTGTATTTTGATGATACAAGTTTTGGTTTGGATTTGATTGGAGATTTCACAAAGATAATAAGAGAATTCCTGATCGACTGGATTTCTGTCAATTCCTTTCCGCTGTAATATTTGAACAATAATTAGACCGGTCTATGTTAGACCTTTAGCACAGCGGTTTTGAGCCCGTATAACTCTGAATTCCCCCTTGCCGATTCTTGCAAGAAAGTCCAATCTTTTCCATTGTTAACACAATTTCTACAGTCCAATTGTTTTTGGTGTTATCGAGACTTGATAAGACCAATCTCGCTTCTCCTCTCACAGACTGTCGGCAGGGCTGGGAACTCCTTTCCCGCCCCGATTCAAAACATGGGTATAGATCATGGTTGTGCTCACGTCCTTGTGCCCCAGAAGTTCTGGGACTGTGCGAATGTCGTACTCATTTTCCAAGAAATCACTCATGGCGGCTTCGGCACCCGCGAATCCCGCCCCGCTATAGCGGGGGAAAAATCCCCCCTCGCCCCCCTTTAAGCAAAGGGGGGTTGGAGGGATTTTCTACGTAATATATCACGAAGAAAAGTCGCAGAGTTCGACCGGAAGCGCAGGGCTTCACGGAGACGGTCCAGAAGTTTAGGTTTTTGAGCGGGCTCAGGCGCAACCCGTCGGTATCGGCTGACTGGATTTGAAAGAATTGGTGCGAAGTTAGCCTCTGGGATGGGCTTCCCTGCCTCCTTTGGGGACAAAGAAAGATTATCATTTGTTTTTCGAAGATGTCTACCCTTCGACTCCCGACATAGATGCCGGCGTTTGCTCAGGGTTGACCCTGAGCGGCGCTTCTCACACCGCCCTGAAGGGCGGAGCTTGGCCCCGCCGAACGGGTCAAGTTTCTAAAGGATTTCTAAGGATATCTTGGACCTTCCCGGCACCTCCTCTGCGGATATTAGGAGACGTGCTTAACTTTCTTCCCCAACAGTTTGATGTATTCGATAAAACTTAGTCCTTGCAGCTGAGCCTCTCTGGCGATGACTTTCCTCGCAATATGAACCTGCTGTAAAGCAGGGTCGTTGGGGAACTCCTTTTCTACTAACTTTTTTATCTCCTCGATTTCATCATCTCTAATCTTGCTCATCATTCCTCCCTACAATAGTTCCGCCGGTGTCATAATTTCTAATGCCTTTAAGTTATTGAGAGAATTTACCATCCTAACGACATCTCGTGTTTTCCTTCTTACGATATGCTTAAAGTTCCAACTTAGCAGGTAATTCATTTCGTTTATTGTAGCGATAGCAATATGATAAGCATCTTCAGGGTACCCCTCTGGAACTGCTCGATTACGAATATATTCCCTCGCTAACTCTTCAACATCATCTGTTATAGGGATTATTGAAAACAAAGATATTACTTCTGTCATTTTGTTGCGGAATTCAAAATCTGGTGTCCGCTCCATCTCAGCAACCGTAATTTCAGAAAGATACGGCTCAAAATCTTTAAGTATCGCAAAGAATGCTTCGGTAAGGGATCTTCTCTCTGGATTCTGCGCATCAAACAGGGCCGAGATTGGGTTGACTTGGGAACAGATCACAAAATGAAATTTGAGATTTTAATGATGTGATTCTAAATTAAACTGCTTGATGGATCAAGGGAAATTATTGACCTTTTCATATCTCCCTCACCTTTGTCCTCTTCTCCCTGATGTGGAGAGAGGAGAGAATACCTGGAAGCAGACCTCCTCTGCTGCTTCCAGGAGTAACTGGCGGTATTTTTCTTCATCGTAGAAATCGTCGGCGCTGACGAAGGGGAAGGGCCGGACTCGTTCTTCCTTGTTCTTCGCTTCGGAGTCCCTAATCAAGTAGTGCACTTTCTCTCCTGGATGGATATGGATGTCTGCCTCCTCCAGCTGCCGCAGCGCCAGAGCTGTTAAATTATCAACTTTATATTCGCTTACTTCCTGGCGGACGCTTTTCGCAATGAGCAGTTCTTCATTTTTTAAATCGCCGGTCTTCAGGCGAGTCAAGTAGTCTTCCAAAATCTCGCGCGCTTCCCGGCTTTTTTCTCGATACTCCCGGCTATCCTCGCAGGCGCGCAGAAGGTCGAGCATCTTTAGCTGCGCCTCCTGGATCAGAGGAGGAGTATCATCGCGGCGGAAAGCCAGGCCGCGGGCTTTCAGCTCTCCGTTCTCGAAAGCTCCAAAATAGCGGTTGGCCACGGGAAAATCTTTCTTCACCTTGGAGGGCAGGAAGATCACCCATTTGTAGATTCCCTCCAGCTCGATGGGCACCTCTGTAGCCTGTCCAATCTCAGCGCAAAGGTTTAGGACCTCGGAGTGGGTCATGCCGGGTTTGGTGATCCACAGAGCATCCGTTAAGGCATGAAGCATCCGGAACCCATAGGCCTCGCTGATCTCCTTGGCCCGGAGCAACTTTTCCCGCCCGTAAGCGGTCACCGCTTCATGCGCCTCGATTCTGCCGAAGCGGGCGTTCCGGTATCCCAGGTAGCCGAAGCAGACCACCAGGAACCACTTGAGGGTTGTCTGTCTCCGGGAATAAAGTTCTCTCTCAGCGCCCTGAGAATTTTTCATGCGCGCCTTGAATTTTTTTCGCCGCTCCAAGATCGGCTGCAGGGTTCTCGGAATAAGCCCTTCCCTCTTCTCGCAGATGTTATATCCGGCCTCGGGGACCTTGGGAGTCGGACAACAGGGGCAGAGGATCGTCTCCGCCGAGATGTTGTGGCGCACCATGATCGTGGGGTACATGGACGAAAAATCAATCTCAGCCACATCATCATGCATGCCCATCACGGGCTGAAACGTAAGACCACCCTTATCAGCCACCAGAAGGTCCCAGGCTGTCTTGAACTTCTCGGGTTCACCCTTGTGCCAGGGAATGAGAATATGATCCTGGAGCGCCCGGTCGAGCTGCATGGAGCTGATGGCCGTGCCCGAGGCACGCCGGGCCAGGCGCTGCACCGGGATTTTGGACAGCCGGGCCGCTTCCACGATCCCTTCGAAACCCGTCACTGAGTAGAAGAAAGAATTCTCCCGGTCGATGTGCAGTCTTCCGAAGAAAGGATAGTCCGGCCCGTTGTAGACGATCTTCCCGTAGGTAAAGTAGGAACGCCCCTCTGTGACAATAGCCCTGCGGATGGGTGTTGGCTCCCGGTCGAATTGTAGAGGTACACGCCATCTCTGGGAGAGTCGGAGGAGAGAGGGAATGATGAAAGAATCTCCGTGATCGGTGAGGAGGAAGTCCGGGTCATAGCGTTTGAGAAGGAGGTTTATCTCCCGGAGCAGGTCTTCTGGAGAGCCCGGGTCGAAGACCAATGTCTTCCTATCCCCATCGCAGCGGACGGACAGGGCGTTTCCCTTGCCCAGAGGCAGGAGATTGCTCCCTTCAAAGGAAAGTTCCATAGTGGACAGCTCTGGAACGGAGTATTCTAGATCCCAGGGAGAATCCAGCGCATGGATCGCCTGCACCTGGCCCTCGGCAAATTCCACTCCGCAGCGCCCCAGAGGAAGGAGGCTCCGGCTGTACAGGTAATACTGGCCCAAGGGAATGTCGCAGTTGAAAAAGGATACTGCTTCCTCCAAGAAAGGAAGCTTGCGTAAGAGCCCGGGAAGGCGGTCATAGTCGGAAACCTCCAGGGCGAGCACTTCTACTTCCTGGCCGCTCTGGAGTTCTTTTTTCTTGTCCCAGAAATAGCCGCTGGCAAAACCCTTCTGAACAGCGGTCTCCGCCAGCCGCTCTAAAATCCCCTTCTTTCCCCTGGCATAGATGAGAAAGTGAAATGGATCTTCTAAGCGCAGAAGTTTTCCCCGGTCCGTGCGGATCCACAGGATCATCCGGTCATGGAGAGGATAGACGTCCAGGAGCCAGCCTTCAGCTTCCATCTTCTTTAGAAAAAAAGTGTCAGTGTCAGTAAGTAACTGGTAGTTGAAAAATTCGAAATTCTAAATTCGAAACAAGCTCGAATTCTCAAAATACCAATTCTCCAAACAGAAAAGTTTGGAATTTTGAATTTAGGATTTTGAATTTGTTTCGGATTTCATAATCTCCTTTTTATCCCCCGCTGGGTCTGCGCTTACCCCTTTCAACTTTCCCAGAATTTCCCAAAGGAGCTTCTCATGCTCCAGGCAGATGGAGAGAAGGATGGACTCCAAGGGCCAGGGATGAGAGGTGTAGGCCGCCGCCTGGACATGCAGCTTGGCCCGGTCGAACAGGCGGTCGAAGGCCTCCTGATCCTCTTTGCGCAGGGCCCGCCGGAATTTCTTCCATTCCTCGTACTCTCGCTCCAGAACCTGGCTGAAAGGTAAGACTGTCCGGCCCATGTTTGTGCCTCCATAAAAACAGCTATCAGTCCTTAGTGCGGAATGCGGAATATAAATTCGTAGTCGACAATCTCCCATTAGAATCGATCAACCCATTGTCGTGGCCCGGGCGGGAGGACGCTTCGTTCGGCAAAATGAGGCGGTGGTTCTTCCATCGGCTACGGCGGGAGATGCTACAGAATTTTGTAGCTCGGGTTTTCAAAGAATGACTCCCTTGGAAAACTGTCCACCCCGCCTAAAATCTGTGAGGAATGAAGCAGAACGATTAAAGAAAAGTTATCCTGGGCCGATTTTGCCTTCGCTCAGCGCCCTCCCACCCGGGCCATAATCACAGTTCTTAGTTCTTCTGTTATTTCGCTGATGCTGAAAGCTGAACGCTGATCGCTGACCACTTACGTTATTTTTTTAAACTCCTCAAAAACCTCCCATGGCCTGCGCAGGGCCAAGGGTGGCTTGTCTAAGACCACCTGGAGAGCATCGTCAGAAAACTTCAGCTTCAAGACGGCATCGGCAAAACGCGTAAGCTCCCGCAGGAGAAAACTCCGCCGCTTGTTGAATCCAGAAAAAGACTGGCTCATCAGGAAAAAAATGCCCTTCTGGCTCATCTCCTGGACCTTGGCCAGCGTCTTCCGAAAGAGAAGGGTGGCCTCTTCGCCGGGTACGTCCTCGTCGAAGAACATGGTGCAGGGCCCCAGGAGGACGACCAGGGGAGAAGCTCCCGGAAGGACCATCGGGTTCAGCCGCTCCCGGATGAGAGTGGCCAGCTGGTGGCAGGTGAATGCCCGGGCCACGGAGATTTTCTTCAGCAAGGTATCAGGAGGAAAACCTTCTTTTCTGGCAAATTTTGAGATGACGTAGGGATCAAAGGCATTGGCTCCGTCGGCCACCAAGACCTTGAACCCCAGAGAGGCCGCGAAAGCAGATAGGTAAACGGTAAGGTTCTCCGGCCGCCCCCCAACGATCAGGGCTTTCCGCACAGGCTTTCCGGCAGGAAAACCTGGAAGGTCTAAAAGGGGGAAAAAATCTCCCCCGCCTTTTTCTATGTCCTTTTCCATGATTCAAAATTAACCGCAGAGCGCGCGGAGAACACAGAGATAAATTATATTTTAAAAAACAAGGCGCAACTGATTCTCCTTTAGGCATTTTGATTTTAAACCATCTCGGCGCTCTCTGCGTTCTCTGTGGTGAGAAGGTTTTATGGTTTACAGTTTCCGATAAGCTACCCCGATCACTTTTCCCAGGATACGAAAAATCTTCTCGCCCTTCTTGACCCGAATGGGAGACATGGCTGGGTTATCCGACTTCAGCGCGATAAAATTTTCCTCCCGGAAGATCCGCTTCACGGTAACCTCTCCATCGATCATCGCCAGGACGATAGCTCCATCATCCGCAGAAGCGCCCTGCTTTACGAGAAGGTAATCTTGCGGCAGGATGGTGGGGGACATGCTCATTCCTTCCCGGTCCACCCGGACGATGAAAAGTCCAGAGCCTTTGGCCCATTCTTCGGGCAGGGGGATAGCTCCCTCGATGTTTTCCACAGCCTCTAAGGGCGACCCGGCTGCCACCTTTCCCACTACCGGGATGCGCTGCACGGCAGAGAAAGGCTTGAAAACCTGGATGCCCCGGGACTTGGAGGAGCGCGCCAAACTCCCTTTCTTTTCCAAAGCCCGCAGATGGTCGACGGCCGCGCGGTAATCAATCCCAAAATGCCCGGCGATCTCCCGGACTGTGGGCGGATAGCCCTGCTCTGCTGCAAAGGTCTGGATGAAATCCAGAATCTCTCTCTGTCTTGGTGTGAGATCCATCTTTAACCTCACAAAGTAAAATATAGAAGGCAATGGCCCTAAATTTTAAATCCGAAATCCGAATATCGAAATCCGAAACAAATTTTTCATGATAGGTTTATCACCCGCGAACCATGAAAATTTAAGTCCTTCTCCTCCCCCTTTGATGGGGGAGGGCTCGCCCTGTGGAGTAAGTTTTACTACTCCACAGGGCAAGGGTGGGGGTGAATCAATCGAGTTCCCCCTCCCCTTCGTCCCCTCCCGCCAGGGGAGGGGAGCTGTGTTTGGTTTTTGGGCATTGAAAATTATTTCGGATTTAGGATTTGGGGCTTTCTTTTTTCAATATACTCATCATTTGATGAGTTGTCAAGAAAAATCTTGTTGCCCCCGATCATTTTTGATCAGATATACGAATAACCCTTCTATTTCAGATAGTTATCAGGCTCAGGCAGGAGCAAAGCAGGGAGCAAGGGTCCCAGGGGGAAATTATAAGGAAGGCAGGTCATCCC
>JACRCA010000019.1 GCA_016234425.1 Deltaproteobacteria bacterium
GCCCGCCAACCAAAATGCCTGCCCAAAAAGGCTGAGAATCCCCTGGTGACGCTTAATTTTCTATAAGCGCCAAAATTAACCTGATGCGCAGGTCTTTTATGCAACCCCCGATCCATTAAATGATTGCTGGATTTGATAAAAGTATCCGCAACAGGCTCGAGCTTCACCTCCTTCCATGTATTACTCTGGGCTTCACTTGCCGGAACTCCTCCATAGAGAATTAACACCAGCATGATCGTAACTATTCCTATTCGGCTAAAAATTTTTGCTCTATTCATAAGTCCCTTCCTGCGCGGAATGAATGGCATCGTGAGCGCTTCTTTTAAAAAAACAATGAGAAGAAATACAGAAATTTGAAAAATTAAGATATGTAAATATTAATTGCTTGTCAATCAAAACTTTAAAGCAATATCTTTGTAAATAGAAATGGGGGATGGAAAAATGCTTCCTTTTTTCGCCAGCTAGGCTATTATTTTATTATGATCTCAAAGAAAACATTTCCATTCCCTTTGGGGCCACTTTTCCTTCTCGTGGCGATTTTCTATCTTAGTTTTGTTGCCCGGATTATTTTTGCCCCCCTCCTCCCCGTGGTCGAGAGAGATTTAAGTCTTGGTCATGGCCAAGCGGGGTCTCTATTCTTTTTTGTTGCCGCCGGCTACGGCGCAGGGCTTTTGGGATCGGGGTTTGTTTCATCGCTGCTGAGCCATCGGGGCACGATCACCCTCTCTATCATGATGGTGGGAGCGGCGTTATTTATCATATCCGGATCAGCCTCCCTCAACGGAATACATGGAGGGCTTTTCCTCATCGGGCTCTTTGCCGGGTTTTACCTTCCCTCCGGACTCGCCACCTTGACAAATATGACCAGCAGGGAACATTGGGGGAAAGCTATGGCCATCCATGAGTTGGCCCCCAATTTAGCCTTTGTTACTGCTCCATTTCTTTCTGAAGCCTTGCTAAAATTATTTTCCTGGCGTCAGTCGCTGGCGACGCTCGGGATTTGTTCGATTCTCATGGGAGTGCTTTTCCTATTTTTGGGTTGGGGAGGGAGGGAAAAAGGAGAACTACCCCGTCTTAAGGCGGTGAATGAAGTCGTGATGAATCCCCCCTTCTGGGTTATGACGACCATGTTTACGGTCTCGATCGGGTCTAGTCTCGGAGTCTATACCATGATGCCCCTTTTTCTGGTGAGCGAAATGGGAATGGATCGAGGATGGGCTAACACCCTCATTGGGCTGTCCCGCACATTCGGGATCGTTGTCCTTTTCATCTCCGGCTTCATCGCGGATCGGTTTGGCCCCAAACAAGCATTGACCCTATTCTTAACGACCACCGCAATTTTTACCCTTTTGCTTGGTCTTATTCAGGGCGCGGTAACTACGCCGGTGTGGATATTCCTTCAAGCCGCCTCGACAGCTTGCCTATTCCCTGTGGGTTTTACTCTCCTCTCGTTGATCTTTCCTACCCATCTGAGAAGCATAGCATTATCGCTGGTCATATTGGTGGGATTTCTTTTAGGAGGGGGCGTAATCCCATCCGCCATCGGCCATTGGGCCGAAGCCTTCTCTTTCTCTTCAGGCTTTTTCCTCTTGGGCGTTTTCTTCATGGGCATGCTGCCGCTCTTTCTGCGCGTTGCGACTCGCTTGAATCTTTCCGAATAAAAGGAACAGACGAAAATTGGGACACAGATTTTCGCTGATTTTAATAATTATTTGCCACAGAGCACACAGAGAACACAGAGTTGCATCGAAAAAAACTTTCAAATCCCCCCCAACCCCCCTTTGCTAAAGGGGGGGGCGAGGGGGGATTTTTGCCCCGCCTTGGGCGGGCCGGGATTCGCGGGTGCCGAACCAGTCGTGAAAAATTAGTTACTGGTTTCTAAAAGTTTGTAGTTTGTAGTTCCTAAAACCAGAAACTATGTTCTGGCTCCTGTATTCTCAATTTCAATCTTAGGAATCTGCGTTTATCTGCGTCCAAAGAAATAATTCTTCTATTTGGGAGGTGGCCAGGTGGGCCGGGGAGACATGAAGTGCTCTTTGAGTCCGTCCGTTGAAAACTCTTTGGACTTGCAGAAGTTGATTACCTGCCGTTCCCAGTCTTCGACCATTTGGGCCGCCTTGGGCACGTCCCTCGCGATCTCGAAAGGGATGGAGATGACCCCGTGCTTGTCACCCATGATCAGGTCGCCGGGTTTTACGGTCAGGCCTCCGAGCTTGACGGGAATGCCCACCTCCACCAGGTGTACGTAGGCATGGGAAACGGTCACGCAACTCGAAAAGAAATGGAATCCCGCTTCCCGAACCTCATCCAGGTCCCGCACTGAGCCATCCGTGACAGTGCCGACGCACCCCAGGGCCTTGTGGATGTTGGCGTTGACTTCTCCCCAGAACGAGCCGATGACCGGCCGATCCAGGTCATGGATCACCGCCACTCTGGGTTCCGGTACTTTGCGCATCACCTCCCACCATTCCGGCGGCTGAATCCGCCGGCCTTCGGGAGAATCGGCGGTGATGACGGCGGTCGCCGCGTAGCCGATCATGGGCCCCAATTCGGGGAAGATGCATTTGATCTCCGGGAGCATGAATCCTTCATTCCGCGGCCGGATGTTGAACAGCTCGACGGCATTGGAGACGGCGCAAGTCGGCCAGCGGCGCAATGCTTCTAATTCTTTGGCACTGAGATAAGGCGGCATTTTTCACCTCACCAGGAATATTTTGGGTTTCTGCCCTGGATTAATCTACCAGAGCTGGGATTTCTTCTCAACATGCTATTTTCCCCTGAGATCTGTTGACATCCAATCACATTTCATGGAAAATTTCTTGCATATGGAGAAACAAATCACGATCATTGGCGGGGGGCTGGCAGGATGTGAGGCTGCCTGGCAGGCCAGCAAGCGGGACATCTCTGTCCTTCTCTATGAGATGAAACCCCAGCGTTTCTCTCCCGCCCATGTTTCTTCTCTCTTGGGTGAACTGGTGTGTAGCAATTCGCTGCGTTCTAATTCACTCTACAATGCCGTTGGATTGCTGAAGGAGGAGATGCGCAGGCTGGATTCTCTGATCATGAAGGTTGCAGAGGAGACCCGCGTCCCGGCGGGAGAGGCGCTCGCTGTTGACCGGCAGGCTTTCTCTTCAGGAATCACCGCCCGCCTGGAAGCCATTGACAAAGTAAAAATCTTTCGGGAGGAAATGACTCAGATTCCTTCAGAAGATATTGTGATCATCGCCTCCGGGCCATTGACCTCCCCGCCCCTGGCTGAATCAATTAAAAAACTAACTGGCGAAGAATCCCTTTACTTTTACGATGCCATTTCACCCATTGTGGACGGAGAGAGTTTGAACAAGAATGTTGTTTTCCGTGCTTCCCGCTATGGGGAAGGAAACGATTACATAAATTGCCCCATGACGCCGGAGGAATATTATCGGTTTGTTGATCAGCTCCTTAAGGGAGAAAAAGTCCCTTACCGGGATTTCGAACGGCCGGTGCATTTCGAGGGCTGTCTGCCTCTCGAGGAGATGGCTGAAAGAGGGCGGGAAACTCTGGCCCATGGGCCGATGAAACCTGTTGGGCTTAAAGAGCCCCGCAGCGGCAAAATTCCTTATGCGGTCGTCCAGTTGCGGCAGGAGGATGGACCGGGGACAGCTTTCAATTTGGTGGGGTTCCAGACCAAATTAAAATGGAAAGAGCAGGAGAGAATCTTCCGCCTGATCCCTGGTTTAGAGCAGGCTGTATTCCTTCGTTTCGGCAGCCTCCACCGCAATACTTTCATCCACTCACCCACTTTATTGCAAAAGACATTGCAGCTGAAAAAGGATCCACGAATTCTTTTTGCCGGACAAATTACCGGTGTTGAGGGGTATGTAGAATCCGCAGCCATGGGGCTTCTTGCTGGGATTAATGCCGCTCGTGTGATTCAGGGAAAGGCGCCGGTAATCCCCCCGGAGACGACTGCCATGGGAGGATTAATCCATTACATAACCAATCAGCAAGTCAAGGAATTTCAGCCCATGAATGTTAACTTTGGCCTCTTTCCACCCCTGGCCAGACGGATTAGAGGAAAGGATAAACGGACGGCCATTGGGGAACGGGCTTTGAAAGATTTAGAGGTATGGAAAAAACTCTTCACCGCGGAGAACGCAGAGGACGCTGAGTTGATATAGAAATTCGAAATTCTAAGCCCGAATCCCGCGAAGCGCGGGACTAAACAAGCGCAAATGATCAAAATACAAATGATCCAAAGAAGGCAGTCTGGAATTTTTGAAATTATATTTGATGGCTTCGTAAAAAGTCCGTAAATTCGCTTTTCTGTCATTCCCGTGAAACCTGTCCCCGCAAAGCTTGTCCCCGCGAAAGCGGGGAGCGGGGAACGGGAATCCAGTCCTTTCAATGATTTTCGTGTCCCGCCTACGCGGGAATGACGGCTTTTCACGAGATCATCAAGATTAGAATTTAAATTTTGCTCTGCGCTCTCTGCGGTGAATGATTTATAGAGAATTATGTCAAAAACCTCTTTCCCTTCAAAAGCAGGGGTTCTCATTGTTGGGGCGGGGCCTGCCGGCTCTATAGCGGCCTACGAATTGGCCCGTTTGGGCATCGATGTAACCATTATAGATAAAGCCAAATTCCCCCGGGGAAAAACCTGCGCCGGAGGAGTCAATATCCGGACCCTCCACCTGCTTCCTTTTGACCTGAGCTCAATAGTAGAGGAAGTCATTACGGGGATTTCCTTTACTCAAAACCTCGAAGAGCCCTTTCTCCGTCGCTATCCTGAGCCGCTCACGGTCACTGTGCGCCGGGACATATTCGATCATTTCCTGGTCCAGCAGGCCCAGCAAGCTGGAGCTCACTTTTTCGATGGAACCCAGTTTCTTTCCCTATTGGAGAAAAACGAATCTGTACAGGTGGAAACTTCTTATGGAACCTTCCTCGCCAGATTCGTCCTCGGGGCGGATGGTTCCAATAGCGCCGCTGCCTTCATTCTTCCCCTTCGCCGAAAACGGGGGCCTATTCAAAAAGGCCGCTGCCTCCTGCTGGGGGGTGCTGCCGGGCTGATCAATCCTTTTACGGGAGAAGGCCTCTACTCAGCCATCCGCAGTGCTCAAATAGCTGCACGAGTACTCGCGCAGACCTTGAAGGATGAAGGGCAGTCCCTGCCAGCATACCAGGAAGCTGTTGACCGGGAATTGATGCCCCACCTGGAATGCTCCCGGCTTTTTCGCGAGATCTTCAACCTGCGCCCTTCTTTCTTCCACCAAAAAATTGCCCGCAGCGATCGATGGTGGAACGCGATGGCTCAAGTTCTGCGGGGGGAGAAAACCTTTCTGGATGTGAAAAACAAATTGGGGTTTCTGGGGACTCTACTCTTACAATTCGCAAAATAAAGCGCATGGCTCAAGGGGCAAGTCGCGGGGCATGAAGACTTCCCGTGCCTTCTCCGCTGTATCAGTGGTCAACTTCTTTCCTGCTATCCGATTTATCGAGTGGAGGAAAACGGGATCAATAACGGTTCCTGCGGCCACCATAACCCGTTCGCCCTCGATGACCACCTTGCCCACCGGATCTTCCCCGGTCGGTGCGAGGGCGTGCCTCACTCACCTTAATCTGTTGACCAAGGAGGTCTTTTCCATTCAGCTTCTCGATCGCCGCTTGGGCCTCAGCCTGGTCAGGCATTTCTACAAAACCAAATCCTCGTGGCCGGCCACTATACTTATCTTTAATGATTGCTGCTGAGGTTACTTGACCGAAGGCCTCAAAAGCCTGACGAAGATTTTCCTCTGAGGCATTATAGGATAGATTTCCAACATAAATATTCATAGTCCGCCTCCTTATTTAGAATTCTTTTAATGCTCGATGAAACTCCTTAGTTTATTGGCCCGGCTGGAATGTTTCAACTTCCTTAAGGCCTTCTCCTCAATCTGTCGGATCCTTTCCCGGGTAAGATCAAAGTCCTGTCCCACTTCCTCCAGGGTATGGTCGTGGTTCTCTCCGATCCCGAACCGCATCCTCAGAATCTTCTCCTCCCTTTTGTTCAGAGTGGAGAGGACTTTTTGAATCTGCTTTACCAAATTGGAGCTTATTGCTGCATCCTGAGGGGAGATCACCTCTTTATCCTCAATAAAATCCTCCAAGCGGCTATCTTCCTCCTCACCGATAGGCGTTTCGAGGGAAATAGGCTTTTGGGTGATCTTCAAAATCTTCTGCACCTTTTCCAGAGACATCCCCATTTTTTCGGCGATTTCCTCCAGAGTGGGTTCTTTTCCAATCTGCTGAACCAGGGTTCGAGAGGTCCGGTTCAGTTTGTTGATGACCTCGATCATGTGGGCAGGGATACGAATGGTCCGGGCTTGATCGGCAATGGCCCGCGTGATGGCCTGCCGGACCCACCACGTCGCATACGTACCGAACTTATAGCCCCTTTGATATTCGAACTTGTCCACCGCCTTCATTAACCCAATATTCCCCTCTTGAATCAAATCCAGAAACTGAAGCCCCCGATTGATGTATCTCCTGGCAATGGAGAAGACCAATCTCAGGTTGGCCTTTACCAATTCACTCTTCGGTTCACTGGCCTTGGCCTCCCCTGCCTCAATCGCCCTCAATGCCTCTTTGAGCTGATTCGGAGAAAGGCCACACTCCACCTCCACTCTACCTACCTTCCTTTTGACATTCCGGGCGATCCTGCTCATCTCCTCCCAATCCTTTAGCTTGTCAGCCAGGTAAAAAGGACTTCCCTTGGGCACTTTCTTCTTTATCATCTTCAAAGACTTTCTGACTTCCTGGACTGAGACCCCTAAATCCTCCTCATGTTTTTCTACTTCCCCTTGAGCCTTCTCCATCCGAATGTTCCACTGTTTCAACTTCTGGACGATTCTGTTGATCTGTTTTTCACTCAAGTTGATCCGTTTAAAGGCATCGAATATCTCAGCCTGTTTCTTCCAAATCTTTTCCTGAATTCTCTTTTTTGGAACTTCTTTATTCGTGAGCCTCAACTCTCCCCGGAGAATTCGAATGCGCTCTTCTCCGCTCCGAATTTTATTGATTAAGTTGAGAACCCTTTTCTTCTGGATCTGTTCTTCCTCAACACTCATCTCTTCATCGTCGATCTCATTGGTTACCTCTTTGATTGTGGTCTTTCCGGCATGGAGAGCGTTTCCAAGGTTGATGACCTCCTTGATAGCGATGGGGCAGTTGAGCACTACGCTTAACACCTCCCGCTGTCCACTTTCGATCCTTTTAGCAATCTCCACCTCCCCTTCCCGGGTCAGTAGGGGAAATGATCCCATCTCCTTCAAGTAGATTCGAACGGGGTCCGCCGCCTTTCCAAAGGTCTCCAGTTTGTATTCAACGACCTCCTCTTCTTCC
>JACRCA010000168.1 GCA_016234425.1 Deltaproteobacteria bacterium
GAACTCCCCAGAGTATCTTCCTGGGCTCTCCCATGAAATAGGGCTGCGTTGGCAAATGCCGCCCCCATGACCGAAACCTTGGAGCCATCGCAAAAAATGGTGGCCGATTTCTCTTTGGCCATCCCGGTCTCTTCGGCTTTGATAGCCTGCCGGGCGATTTTGGCATACTCGTAATCATAGCAGGCGATGCCAATCCCGATTCCGTTGACCATACAGGTTTTGGCCTTTCCGATGATCTCCTTGGGCAAAGTCTCGTACGATAGGCCATAAACAAATTTGCCCAGTCTTTCACAAACCGTGCTTCCCATGCATTCCTCCTCTTCTTGCGGTCCGTATTGTCGAAAGCTCTGTGGTTCCAGTATCTTGCGGTCTTTTGAGCATTTTTTGGCAAACTTTGAGAACACCGCGCGTCATATCCGCCAGCAATCCGTTTCTCCTACCTAAAGACCGATTTCTTTTGCCACAATTTTCTTGTAATAATTGGCGTCTCCAAAGGCTATCTCCGCTGCCTTGGCCCGGCGGGAGTACAAAGGCATATCATGCTCTTCCATGTAGCCCGTACCCGCCATAATCTGATGGCCCAGACCCACCACCCGCTTGTAAGCATCACTGACCCAAGCTTTGGCGAGTGCAACCTGCCTCTTACAGGGAATTCCGTTGCTAAGCATCCAGGCCGCCTTATAGCTGATGTACCTTCCACCCTCGATGTTGATGAGCATGTTGGCACAATGATGTTGGACTGCCTGGAAGGTACCGATGAGCTTGCCAAATTGTTCTCTTTCCTTGGCATAGCTCACGCACATATCCAGGACAAACTGAGCGCCCCCGATCATTTCGCCGCACTTGGCGATGGCCGCTTTCTGCAGGAGCTTTTCCAGGACGCTTCCTCCTCTGTCCAAACCGCCCAGAATGTTTTCCTGGGGGACCCTCACTTTCTGGAAGAGAACCTCGCACTGTTTATCCCGGGCCACTGTCTTTAAAAGCTCCCATTTGATTCCCGGACTCCGGGCATCAATAAGGAATAGGGTAATACCCTCTTTGGAGTCCATTTCTCCCTTGGTTCGGGCCACGCAGATCATAAACTTGGCCACGTGAGCATCCGGGACAAAAATCTTGATCCCATCGATGAGATAACCGTTTTGCTCAGCAAGAGCCCGGACATCGATTAAATAAGGATCAAATTGCCTGGTCGCTGACTCAATGTGCGCCAATGTTAGGATCAAATCGCCGCTGGCAATCTTGGTAAGAAATTCTTTTTTCTGCGATTCGGTCCCTGCCTCCAGAATGGAAAGGCCGCCGAGAACGACTGTGGAGAAAAAAGGCCCAGGCAAACAGGCCCGCCCCATCTCCTCCAGCAAAACCAAAAGGTCCAAGAAATCCCCCCCGATGCCGCCGTACTCTTCTGGAAAAACGATCCCCATCCAACCCAAGTTAGCCATCTTCCGCCACAACTCGGGAGTATATCCCTTAGGATCTTTTTCCATTTCCCTGACGAAAGTCTTCGGGCATTCCATTTGTAAGAAATCCCGAGCACTTTCTTTCAGCATTTTCTGCTCTTCGCTCAAATGAAAATCCATGCTTTCCTTCCCCCTAAGGAAATAACAAAACAATTTTTAAGATCGCGGAAGCCCCAACCCCCGCTGGGCGATCACGTTGCGGCCGATCTCACTCGTGCCGGCACCGATCGTAGTCATAAAGGAATGGAGGAAATACCACTCAATTCTCCCTCTCAAGGGTACCCATTTGGAGCCCTCTTCCAGTTGGCCATAATGCCCCAGGATCTGCATCCCCACGTCCACCAGCCGCTGTTCGAGCTCGGAGACGAATACCTTGGTGATCTCGGGTTCATAGGTCATAGGGATCTCATTGCTCTCCATCCAGCGGGAGTGGTCGGCCAATACCTGGGCCACCTCCAGCTCAATGGCCATTTGGGCGAGTTTTTCCTGAATCAGAGGGTCTTCCGCCAGCGGCTTCCCCATAAACTTCGTCTCTTTTACATATTGGATTAGCTCCTCCAAAATGGGCAATAGTCGGCAGGGGGTGAATACGTGGTTCCTTTCAGAGTCAATAGCTTCCATCATGTAATAGAATCCTTTATTTTTCTCCCCCGCCAGCCTATTTCTTGGCACCCGGACATTCTCATAAAAAACTTCATTGGTTTGCTCCCCAGACATGGTAATCAGAGGCCGGACGGTAATTCCGGGGCTACCAATATCGACAATGAACAGGCTGATTCCTCTGTGTTTAGGAATATTAGGGCTGAAGTCCGTGCGGGCCGCTAGCCAGTGGTATTCGGCGTAGTGGGCTTCGGTGTTAAAGGTCTTTTGGCCAGTAATGGTGAAATAATCCCCTTCTTCCACTGCCCGCATTCTCATCGAAGCCAAATCCGAGCCGGCGTTGGGTTCGGTGTAGCCCAGGCAAAATTCGATCTCCCCGCGAATGATCCGGAGTAAAAATTCCTTCTTCATCTCTTCGCTGCCGCGGCGCAAAATTGTATGGGCCACCATCGTGTAGGCCACATCCAGGGGGACGTGGGCCCCCCACCGTTTCCCCAATTCGTCTAAAAGAATAAAGTCATAGGTGGGAGACAAGCCCTGGCCCCCATATTCTTTCGGCCAGCTCATCCCTAAGAAACCGTGAGCCGCCAGCTTGCGGCTGAATTCCCGCGCTTCAGGCCCTACGCCCTTATCCTCCCAGTTCTGGCGGGCGATTTCTTCGGTTAGCTCCCTATCCAAAAATTTACAGAGCCTTTTTCTGAACTCCTCTTCTTCCCTGGTATATCCAAAATCCATATTCTTTCTCCTCAAATGGCCTGACGGTTCTTGGCAGACCCCCGAATAAAAAGTAATTTTCTTTTAGGTCAGAGCTAAAACTGGGTCCTCCATCAATTCTTTCAGCGTCTTTATGAACTCAGCGGCTTTCGCTCCATAAATCACCCGGTGGTCATAACTTAAAGTTGCTTTCATCATGGGGCGAACCGTGATTTCCTTGTTGATGACTACGGGTTTATCGATGATCGCTCCTATCCCGAGGATGGCACTTTCTGGTTGATTGATGATGGGACAAAACTCCTCTATGCCATACATTCCCAGTGAAGAAAAGGTAAAGGTGCTTCCTTTCATGTCATCAGGGGTTAATTTTCCTTTTCTTCCTTTTTCCACCAATTCAGCCCTGGTCCGGGCTATCTCGGAAAGGGACTTCTTGCCGATGTCCCAGATGACTGGGACGATGAGGCCTTCTTGTAAGGCCATGGCCATTCCCATGTGGATGTCTTCCAGCCAAAGGATGCCCTCTGGTGTCCAGCGGGTATTGATGACCGGGTGATGGGAGATGGCGACGGTCGTGATCTTCATGAGGATGTCGGTGATGGTCAGGCGAACACCCACCTTCTCTTCAATCACCGGCAGTAGCCTCTCCCTGGCATCCAATATCCGGGTAGCATCGATGGTGCTGCTCATGTAGATCTGGGCCGTCTCTACCTTGCTGGCCAGCATCTTCTGCCCGATGATCCTGCGCATGCCTGTAAATTTAACCAACCTTCCTTTTTCCGCCCGCTCAGGTATGACGGGTGGGGCCGTTACCGCGGGTTGGCTACTAAGAAATCTCTCTATATCGACCCCGCGGATCATGCCTCCCATGCCGGATCCAGGAACACTCTTCAATTCCAGACCCTTTTCCTTGGCCATTTTTTTTGCCAGAGGCGTTGCCCGAATCTTTTCCACCGAGGGCCTTCTAACCTCTTTCGGTCGCTCTTCCTTTTCGGCCAACACCATCACGGGTTTCTCCCTGGGAATCTCCACTGCCTCGCCGACTAAAGCAATTAGGCCGACGACAGTCCCTACGGGCACGATCTCCTCTACCTGGACCAAGATCTTACTCAAAATACCGGATTCCGGTGCCTCAACTTCAAAAGTGGTCTTCTCCGTTTCAAAAACAAAAAGGACCTCTCCCTTTTCAACCCTTTCTCCTTCTTTTTTTCTCCACTCCACGACCTTACCTTCCGTCATGGTAAGACCGATCTTGGGCATGAGCACTTGAATGGCCATCTCTACCGTCCTTTAAACTGGGGTTTTCTTTTCTGCAGGAAAGCGACCGTTCCCTCTTTCATGTCTTCGGTAGCAAAACAGGTAATGCAATTCTTCTGCGCATATTGAATGGCCCCTTCCAGGGGAAGGTTCTTTCCTACCTCGATAGCGTCTTTGGCCAGGGCCACAGCAATGGGAGCATTCTCCAAAATCTTTCGGGCGATGGCTTCGGCAGTAGCCATGAGCTGGTCATCGGGAACGACCCGGTTGACCAAGCCGACGCAGAAGGCTTCCCTGGCATCGATCGGCTCTCCCGTAAGAATGATCTCGGCGGCCAATCCCTTGCCGATGAGGCGGGGAAGCCGCTGCGTTCCCCCCGCACCGGGGAGGATCCCAATCTTTACTTCCGGAAACCCCAGCCTGGCTGATTCCGCGGCGACCCGGATGGTGCAAGCCAGGGCAAGCTCTAAGCCACCGCCCAAGGCGTAGCCATTAATGGCTGCAATCACCGGCTGCCTCATCTTCTCCAGGGCTTCCAAATTCTCCACAACCCCCTGGTTCCATCGGAGGATATCCAGAGGAGACATTCGGCTGAGTTCCTGAATGTCGGCCCCACTTTGGAAGGCCTTCCCGGCGCCGGTAATGATAACGACCCCAACCGCCAAGTCCTGATCCAGTTCCTCAGTGGCTTTTTTCATCTCGCGAATCATTTGCTCGCTGATCGCATTGAACACCTTCGGACGGTTAAGGGTCAAATAGCCAATCCCTTCCTTGCGTTCTACAAGGATCGTCTCGTAACACATGGTTCTTCCTTTACCAAATGGTCTGCCCCCCGTCGATCACGAGGCAGGATCCGGTCAAATCAAACATGGAAAATCGGCTCATCTCAACCTCCCGGTGTCACCAGAATCTTGACGTACCGCCCGGGATTCTGGATCATCTCTTTGAGGCCTTTCTCGATGAGATCCTCTAGCCGGATCCTCGCTGTGATCATGGGCTCTACCAAAACCCGCCGATCGGCCAGAAAAGCCAGGGCGGCCGGATATTCATCAACATATCCGGTGCAAGTGGTTATCTCTTTCTCATGTCCCCAGAGCCGGAAGAAAGGAACCTCCAGTGGTTTAAGGGCCATCCCTACCATGACGATCATGGCTCTTCGACCTGTAACCCGGACGGCCGTATCAAAGGCGCTCTGGTGGCCCACGCATTCAAACGCTACATTCGCCCGGAGACCATCTGTCCGTTCGGCAATTTCTTTGCCCACATCCCCTTGGCCGGGATCAAAGACTTCGTTCGCCCCCAGCTGTTTCGCCAGCTCCCTCCTCCCTTTGATGGGTTCTATGGCAAATACCTGGCCGGCGCCAGCTGCTTTGGCAGCTTGCAAAACCAAAAGTCCGATGGGACCGGCCCCGATGACGACAGCCGTATCTCCTACTTTCAAGCGACTCCTCTTTACCGCCCGGACAGCGACCGCCAAAGGCTCAGCAAAGGAGGCCATCTCATAAGTGACTTGGTCGGGAATCTTAAGGACCGTGTATTCTGGAACAACCACATATTCTGCAAAAGCTCCATCCCAGGCGAGGCCGACAGTGGCCAGTCTTAGGCACATGTTATACTCCCCATCCCGGCAATACACGCAGCTTCCGCAATAGATGAGGCAGTTAATCGTTACGCGATCCCCTACGCGAATCCTCTTTACATGCGGGCCCACTTCGACTGCGTCGCCGGAGAATTCATGGCCCAAGATGATGGGAGCGCTTTTGCCGGTGAGAGGATGGGGCTTTTGGGGAATAATCAATGGTCCCTCCCGGTACTCATGAACATCCGAGCCACAAATGCCGCACCATCTCACTCTGATCTTGACCTGATCTTTGGCAACGTTCGGTTCCGGAATATCGGTGATCCGGAGATCTTCCTTCCCATACCAAACTGCCGCTTTCATACTTCTCTCTCCTATCTTCCCCTCAGGTATTGTCAAAATTAAACCGCAGAAAGCGCAGCGCGGCATAGCCGCAACGAAAAGAAATCACCCCCTCCCTACCCTCCCCCCTCGAGGGGGAGGGAGAGGGTGGGGGGGAAAAATTCTTGACAAAATTTTAAGAAATTGAACATTTGTAGTACAGAGGATTTCTCTGTGAGCTCTGTGGTTTCATTTTTCTTCTGTTTTTCAACCTGATCAGTGTTCCAGAACCTTTTTAACGGCCTGGACCACATCCTGCGCGTTGGGCAGGTATAGGTTCTCAGGGTTAAAGGGCACGGGTGCATAGGGAGCACCCACGCGAAGGATCGGCCCATCCAGACAATCGATCATCTCTTCGCTAACCACGGCCGATATCTCGGCGCCGACTCCAAAGGCTTTCACGGCTTCATGGGCAATGACCAATCTTGAAGTTTTGGCCACCGATTGAAAGATCGTCTCTTTGTCGAGAGGAGTGATGGCCCGCAGGTCAATGACTTCTGCTTCGATTCCCTCTTTGGCCAAAATGTTTGCGGCCTCCAGGGCTTGATGAACCATGCGCGAGGTCGCCACAACGGTAATATCCCGGCCCGGCCTTTTCACATCGGCTTTGCCTATGGGAACGAGGTATTCTTCCTCGGGGATTTCCCCCTTCATTCCATACAGAGCTTTATTTTCAACGAATAAAACCGGATTATCATCCCGAATGGCGGCTTTGAGTAAGCCTTTCACATCGTAGGGGGTCGCCGGCATCACCACTTTCAGGCCGGGAACATGAGCAAACCAGGATTCTAAACATTGCGAATGCTGGGGACCGGCATTGAGACCACCCCCACAAGGGGTGCGAATCACGAGGGGCAGCTGGTACTGACCTCCAAACATATACCTGGCTTTGGCCACCTGGTTGACGATCTGATCCATACAGACTGCCAAAAAATCCATGAACATGATTTCCACCACCGGTCGAAGATTTTGGGTGGCTGCCCCCAGAGCCAGTCCTACAATGGCCGACTCGCTGATCGGGGTATCTTTGACTCTTCCGGCACCGAATTCTTCCAAAAGGCCGCGGGTGGCGCTGAAGGAACCTCCCGGGAGGGCTACATCTTCCCCGATGACGAAAACTCTCTCATCTCTGGCCATCTCCTCCCGGAGAGCCTCGGTAATTGCCCGGATATAGCGGATCTCTCTCATCTTCATATTTCCCTCACGCTGAATTTACACGTAGACATCTTGCAGAAGTTCATTCTCCCCGGGAACAGGACTGTGCTCAGCAAAGGCTACCGCTTCGTCGATTTCCAGCTTGATTTTGGCTTCGATTTTCTCCACATCCTCCGGCTTCAAATGTTTCATCTCCATGAGCAAATTTTGGAACCTTAGGATGGGGTCGAACTTTCTGACCTCTTCAATTTCCTTGGCGTCCCGGTATTTCTGGGAATCACCGGCGAAATGGCCATACCACCGATGAGTTTTACATTCCAACAGAGTGGGGCCCTCCCCTTTTCGTGCCCTGGACACAGCTTTTTCGGCAGCTTCCCGAACCTTGAGGACATCATTCCCATCCACGGTGACCCCGGGGATTCCATAAGATTCAGCCCGGAGGCTTAGGTTTTCCAGTCTGGTGTGAACTCTTTGAGGGGTGAACTCTGCCCAGCCGTTGTTCTCACAGCAGAAAACCAGGGGCAAGTTCCAGAGGGCAGCCAGGTTGAGAGATTCGTGAAAGGTGCCTTCATTGGTGGCTCCGTCGCCAAAAAAACAGACCGTGACGCGATCATTCCCTTGATAGGCGGAAGCGAAAGCGGTCCCTAAAGAAATGGGAATCCCCCCGCCTACAACCCCGTTGGAGCCAATAATGCCGAACTCCTTGCTGGCGATATGCATCGACCCCGCTTTTCCTCTACAATAGCCGTCGAGGCGGCCGTAGATTTCTGCCATAAACCGCTTTAGATCAATGCCCTTGGCCAAGGCCTGCCCGTGCCCTCGGTGCGTATTAGAGATGAAATCATCCTCCCTTAGGACAGAGCATACGCCCACGGGTACGGCCTCTTGGCCGATGCTCACATGGATAAAACCCGGGATTTTCCCTTGGGCGAAGATATCAAGGAGCCGTTCCTCCATTCGCCGAATCCTCACCATCATGGTGTACATGGAAAGAAAATCTTTTTTGTTTAACATCATAACCACCTTTCACTGAATGAATGCTTATTCAGTTTGGCGCCAAATCAATCCAGCCCTGGGGGATCGCGCCTAAAAAGGTCTTCCATTTGAAATCAATGAGCAACCTCGCGGCAACCTGCAAATGAACCTTCTATTTTCTTTTCTCATTTCTTTTCTCAGACCCCAGTACGGCGCGGAGGATAAAATCGACCAGGCCAGCGGTAATTTCTTTTTCCTGGAACCTCTTCTTAAGATTCCACCTACGCAAAGGAATAAAGGCCAAAAGGTAGACCACAATATCCGCATCAATTTGGGTTTGGCCATGGCGGATAATCCCTCTTTTCCTGCCCCGCTCGAGGGTGGTTTCGAAAAGGGAGACGTAGTCGCTTTCTCGTTTCAAGATGTTATGCCTCGACTCTTTATCCAGGGAGGCGGTCTCCTGATACATTAAGCGGGTCAAATCCTGATATTGCCAGATGATCTGAATCGTTTTGCCCAGGACTTCTCTTAATTGTTCGACTGGATCGCGCTGGTTTTTTTTGATGCTCTCTACAAGGCACTCGCTGAGCATCATGGTGAGTTGATTGTAAATTAGGTAGAGGATATCCTCTTTTTTCTTGATGTAGTTATAAAGGGTCCCGGGGCCAAGGCCGGATGCTTCGCAGATGTCCCGGATAGTGGCAGAATGATATCCTTTTTGAGTAAAAACTTGGCTGACGGCGCGGATGATCTCTTCCCGCCTCTGCTTTACAAGGACGCCATCTTTGACTTTCGTCTCAACAGCCCGTTCTTGGAGTTGCATCCTCATGGACGGAAAGATCAGCGGATAGTCTGCTGGGTGGCCTGACTGAACACTCACTCCCCTACCGAATTTTAAAAAAATTGTCAAGCAAAAAATGAGGGTCTGTGTTTGCGGAAGAAGCCTTGACAGACATACAGTGGGGATGTATATTTTCATCGTCGGATGCTTCGACCCAATTTTTTTAATACCCAGCAGCCTCTATAAAGGAAAAGAACATGGCGGAGGAAAGCTACACTATCGGTGAGCTCGCCAGGCGCATGAAACTGAGTCCCAGGACCATTGATTTTTATACCCGCCTTGCGAGCCATCACGACCGAAGCCCTGCAAAAGGCTACAGGTCTTTGCTCATTGTTGGTGACCCTATTGCATGATATGCCGCTTTCATAGTAGGCTTTTGAAAGGAGGAAAGCAACATGTCAGGTAACACTTTTAAAACCTTTATCTTGCTGGCCGGTCTGACCGCTCTCTTACTTCTCATCGGCCAGGCCCTCGGGGGACGATCTGGACTTTACATTGCCCTCTTCATGGCTTTCATCATGAATATGGTAGCGTATTGGTTCAGCGACCGGATTGCTCTGGCTATGAGCGGGGCTCAGGAAGTCTCTGTCCATGAGGCTCCTGATCTGCACCAGACGGTGGAGAGATTGGCTGTCCAGGCTGGGATTCCCAAACCCCGGGTTTACATTATTCCTCAAGACACGCCTAACGCCTTTGCCACTGGCCGAAACCCGGAACACGCTGCCGTGGCCGTGACCGAAGGAATCCTGCGGATCCTCAAGCCTGCCGAGTTGGAGGGCGTGCTGGCGCACGAGTTGGCGCATATCCGCAATCGGGATATTCTTATCAGCAGCGTGGCCGCGGTCATTGCCGGAGCCATCAGCTACCTGGCCCACATGGCCCAATGGGGAGCCTATATGGGAATGGGCCGGAGTGACGATGAGGGGGAAGGAGGCGGAGGAAACCTGATTGCCGTTCTGATCATGGCCGTCGTGGCCCCCTTAGCTGCCATGCTCATCCAGATGGCCATCTCCCGCAGCCGGGAATACCAGGCGGATGCTACGGGGGCTAAGATCGTCGGTGCCGGCCGGCCGCTGGCCAATGCGCTCCTCAAGATGGAAGAGTATAATAAACAGTTGCCCATGCGGGTTAACCCTGCACAGGCCCAGATGTACATCGTGAACCCGCTCTCCGCAGAAGGATTTACCCGGCTCTTCAGCACTCATCCACCCATCCAGGAGCGGGTGGCCCGCCTGCTGGCCATGGGGCCAGGAGATTTTATGAGATAGAAATTTCGAGACGCCAAAAAGCCGGTTGGTCAAAGATCAACCGGCTTTTTTATTTTTGGAGTCCTTTCTCTACTGACTCTTCTCCAAAGCCCTTTCCAGATCCCCGATAATCTCGGAGGCCTCCTCAATGCCCACCGACAAACGCACCAGACTATCGCTAATCCCTATTCTCGCCCGTTCCTCTTTGCTCAGAGCTCGATGGGAAGACATGGGAGGGTACAGGACTAAACTATAAACATCGCCCAGCGTGGTTGCTGGCAGGATGAGTTCCAGGGCCTCCATAAAGCGGAAGATCCCCTTTTGGCCGGCACCCTTGATCTCGAAAGAAATCATTCCCCCGAAGTATCCCGCAGGAAAGAGTTTCTCAGCCAGGTCATGCTGCGGATGAGTCGAAAGACCGGGATAGTTCACCCTGGCAATGCGCGGATGATTCTCCAGCCACCTGGCCACTTCCATGGCATTGAGGCAATGCTGGCGCATGCGCAGGGGAAGAGTCTTCAACCCGCGCAGGGTCAGCCAGGCTTCAGTGGGACCTAAATTACTGCCGATCATCTTGATGATTTCGTGAAGAGTTTTTCGATTCTCTTTGGAGGTTATGATTGCTCCCCCTAGGACATCCCCATGGCCGCCGATGTATTTTGTCGTCGAGTGAACGCAGAAATCTACGCTATGCTTGAGGGGTTGAAAAAGGAAGGGAGTGGCAAAGGTATTATCCACGATGACTTTTGCCCCGATATGATGCGCCAATTTGGTGATGGCCGGAATATCAGCCACCTTCATCAAGGGGTTGGAGATGGTCTCCAGAATCACAGCGACCGGCCTGGTTTCAGAGAGGGTCTTGGCGAACTCTTCCAGGCTGGTCACATCTACGAATTTCACCCGCACGCCCAACTCGGGAAACAGGCGGGCGCAAATTGAGTAAGTGGCCCCATAGACATCAAAGGCAGACATGAGGGACGTTCCGCTTTTAACTCCAGCTGCCAGCAGGCTGGCATGCACAGCGGCCATTCCTGAACCAAATGTCAGGGCAGTTTCTCCGCCCTCTAAAGTTGACAGGGCTTCTTCCAGAGCCGAGTTCGTCGGGTTTCCATACCGGCTATAGACGTACCCTTCCCGTTCATTTCCGAAGACTGCATCCAGGCCCCTGATGTCCTCATAGAGAAAGCCTACCGTGTTATAAATTGGCGTGGATACTGGCTTGAAATCCGGCTTGACGCCCCGCTCTCCGGCATGCACCGCCTGGGTAAAAATGGACTTTCCTTTGACCATCTTCTCGCCTCCTTACCCTCGGGGTTTAATGCGATTTCACCGCGGAGAACGCAGAAAGCGCCGAAGTGCGATTCAAATTCTCCGTGTTCTCAGCGTGCTCTGCGGTGACTGCTATTACAGGACCGCCAGCTTCTTCCGCAGCTCCTCCGCTTGGTAAATGATCCCTTCAATGATGTCTTTCATGGGCCTAACCTTCTTGACTAACCCAATGCCCTGTCCGCAAGAAATGACCCCGGCATTCAGGTTTCCTTCTGCGAACATTCTTCTGGCCTTATCTCCACCAGCCGCTTCGACGATTTCCGGTAACCCCGCCTGCTGTTTTTCCAGTTGGGCTACTTTCTTTGCTGCCTCGTTGATCCATACGCGGTGGGAATTTTGAATGGAACGCATGATGACCATCGTATCCAGTTCAGAGGCGTTGATCAAGGTTTCTTTTAACTTCGGATGAATGGGACATTCCTCAGCCACCAGAGTGCAGGTTCCGATAATAACACCCTGCGCTCCTAAGCTGAGGATAGCCAGAAAGCCTCGCCCATCAGCTACCCCTCCACCCCCGATGACGGGCACCTTTAGAGAATCCACGGCCCGGGGGACGAGGCAGAGGGTGGTAATATCCAGGGTCCCGGTGGCTCCACCATTTTCATATCCCACCACGGTTACGGCATCGGCACCGATGGACTGGGCTTTCAAGGCGTAGCGAACGCCCACACACTTGTGCACCAATGTAATGCCGTGTTTCTTCAAATCACTGGCAAATTCTTCCGGGGCTTTGTGGCCAGAAGTCTCCACAATCTTGATCCCTTCGTCAAAGATGACTTCCAGGTATTCCCGATTGTCGATGGGTCGCATGGCGGGGAATAAATTTAGATTCACAGCGAATGGCTTATCCGTCCTGTCCTTTAGTTTCTTTATTTCTTGGCGAAACCCCTCTTTCGTCTCGAAAATAGCTGAGGCTAAAACGCCGAGCGCTCCGGCATTGGAAGCAGCCGCCACCATTTCCGCCCGGGCCAGATGCATCATGGTCCCTACGACGATGGGATATTTAATACCGAACATTTCTGTGATCCTTGTCTGGAACATTTTTTCCTCCTTTTAGAATTTATACAGGACGCAGATCCGCGCAGATTTCTCCCAACTACCAACTCCGAACTCATTCCTGTTTTTCTGGGATTCTGGATTCGCAAGGAACTCCCGTCTGGCAGAAACCGCATCCGTATCCCTCAAAACCAAAATGAGTGGTAACGTAGTTCCTGGTCACATCCACATAGCTTTTACATTTTATTTTGTCATGCCCTGATTTGGTTATAGCATCTGCTGGGCATCTCTGGATACACCTTCCGCAAATCCCCTGAGAAAAAAATACGCAGTAGGCCTGATGATCCTGATAGGGTCGAGCAGTAGGAGAAATTTGCATATGGGCCACCACCGAGCCACACCGCATCGCCTTGCCGCGGGGGGTAATCAGGCCATCGCAGAGGCCAAAAGTTCCAAGGCCAGAGGCATAAGCCGCATGCCGTTCGGACCAGGTGGAGGCAAAACCATAGCGCTCCGAAGTCTTCCTCTCCCATGAAGGAGAAAGCATGGGAGCCGCTGCTTCAATTCCAGAGGCTTGCAGGGTGGCCACGGCATGCTGGCGAAGCTTTACATTAACCTCTTCTCCAAAGATTCTGGCACGCGCCCAGCTCTCGGAAGGATAAACCGTCTCCTTCCTGAGATCGGATTTAGTCTTTTCAGTCTGGGGTAAGATCCAGCTGATGACCGTGAGTTGATCTGCTTCCACCCTAAATTGGGGAAAGGTTAGATTGAATACTTCCAGCGGAGTCCAATGAAATGGGCCAACGTGTTCCTTATAGGCTTGAAAGATGGGATCATCGCCCCTCGAGAATCCCACCAGCGGGTCTGCCCAGGCTTTATCATTGGCCGTATTCTTCAGAGTATTTTCAGGTGATCGGTTTATGAAACCTTTTATGATCGTCTCAACCCATTGGGCCGGGTTGTTCATCTTTCGGTCTTCTTTCATCCAAACCTCCTAGTCCCTCGTTCCTCGTAACTCGAAACTTTACATACGCGATTCCAACGCTTCCCGTAAGGCCTTACGGTTGAAGGGTGGCTTGGGCGATCATGCTTGCCGTGGAGGGCCTGCGAGGCATGGCCGCGGCCACGCCCGGCCTCCTCCGCTCTAAAGAGCTCCCGGGCTATCTCGTAAAACTCCGGAATATCCATCCCTGGATACCGGCCTTCCATTTTGGACATCGCCTCGCATAATTTTCGGTACGTTTCATCGCTCATTTATGATCCTCCTCTAATCCGATCCTCTCCCTTCTTCTATCCAGCGGCGGATGTGGCCAGCGATCTCTTCCCCGGCATCTTCCTGGAGAAAATGGCCAGCCCCCTTAATGACGAGAGGTGGCGCAACGTTCTTAAAAATCTTCCTCAAAGCTGCCTCCCATGGTCCTGTAATCGGATCGCTATCCGACCACGGCAGGAGAACTGGCAAGTCCAGTGTCTTTAATTTCTCGATGGCTAACCTGTTGTCGTAGGCGCCGGGATGATCCGGGCGTATGGGTACAAGTCGGGGAAAAACAAGTGCTCCGGTTTGGTAAGCGGCCGAGGGAAACGGCACGCCATAGGCAGCGGCTTCCGCGTCCGTAAGGGTACGCTTGCGCATTGCATTGCGCATCAGTGCGGGGATCTCCAGCTCTTTTGCCCGCTGCGAGAAATACCTCCAGCGCATGAAACTCTCACCTGGATGAAGACCAGGGCCGATTCCTGTATTCATGGCCGCCAGACGCGAAAAATGTTCAGGCATCTGGGCCAGAACCCGGAGACCGATGGCCCCACCCCAATCCTGACAAACAAGCGTGATGTGCTGCAGCTCTAAAGCTTTGATAAATCCCCTCATCCAGCGAACATGGGATTTATACGTGTAAGCGTTATCAGCAACCGGTTTATCAGACCGCCCGAAACCAATCAAGTCTGGAACGATCACCCGTCCGTTCTCCGCCAGCGAGGGAATCATATGGCGGTAAAGGTACCCCCAGGTCGGCTCCCCATGGAGCATCAGAATGGGGTCGCCCTGACCTTGCTCCACATAGGCCATCCGCAAACCTTCAATTTCCACATAATGGGGCTCGTATGGGAAACCGGGAAGGTTGGCAAAACGGTCTTCAGGGGTTCGGAGAACTGAGCCCTCAGGCCATGTCGGGCGAATGCCGGCGAATTGGGCTACCCGAGAAACATCGTTAGGATCCATTCTTCCAGAGATTTTGGCCACCCATAGCATCAAATCCAGGAGGCCCGCATCAATTTCATGTTCGGGTGGGCGGGGTTCATAGCGATCCCAGTGGCCGTAAACCATGGCCATGGAAGGTCGTCCTCTTCCCAGGTCGGCGAGTTCTAATGCGTACAGGTGGTCATGAGCGGAACGCCAGTAGACCCGGCCAGAGCGAATTCCAGTAGCCCACTCGATTGCTTCTGCAACCTCCGGGCGTACATCCAATTCTTGTTCCCATAATAAAGGATCAGGCCTCAGGTAA